>JANQGN010000318.1 GCA_028277295.1 Rhodospira sp. | reverse complement strand
AGCCTGGCCTGCCCTCGGGACACGTCCGGATCCGCGGCCCACCAGCCCGGCGGCTCGATCCCGGCGTCCCTGTACGGCTTCTGGCCCAATACATTGATCACCTGCTTGCGCAGTCCGGGACGCCCCGTAGGATACAGGTGCTTCAATGGGCCCCAGGCGGCCATGAAGTCCGCGTCGGACGGGTTTCGGGCCAGGGCCCACGCGGCGATCCCGGCGATCCAGGGCGTGTCGCCGCGCTGGATGGCGTTCGGCAGGCGACGCAGGCCCAGCAGGGCGATCTGCAAGTAGCGGTCGGGGAGGGCGCGTTGGCCTACCTCCCGGCACAACCGTATCCATAGGGGCGCTAAACTGTCGGGGTTGACCACGGTCCGGGCGACTGTGCCCTGGGTCCGCGCCAGCAGGCGCCAATAGGCCGCCCGGGCGTCGCGCGCGGGTGAGAGGACAAGGCGCCCGGTCCATGCGGCCCACCGGTGATACTCCTGGCGCAGGGGCGTGGCGGCCCCGACAAGCTCCAGCACGGCGATGATTTCCAGGGCCTCGATCACCATGCGCACTTGGTTTTGCATCACCGGTCGGGTGTCCGGCGGCGAGGACCGTCGCGCCCGGTCCAGCCATTGGAGAGCGCCCTGGGTGAGGGCGTCCCAAGCGGGATCGTCCGCATGCAGGCCGGTGAACAGCATGCGGGCGGCGTCGGGCGTGTCCGCGCGGGCATAGGGGTAGATCGACGCATAGCCGGCCAGGAGATCCCCGAACCCCTTCAGCGGATCAGCGGTCAGGGTATCCAGCCAGGGATGTCGCTCGGCTGTCCGGTGGAGCGCGGCGGACGTCATGCCCCGAAATCCTCTCTACCCGATGCGATCTGCACCGCGAGTGTATGGAGTTCACGTCTTTTGGTCACGTCGTGAACGGGGGCCAGAGTCGTCAACGCGGCCACTCGCGTGATGTGCTCGGGCTTGTACGTCACCCGGGAGTGCAGGACCTCGGCGACCAGCATCTCATCCCCCTCACATGGGGACAGCGCCATCGCCCGACCATAGACCAAGTCCCGGGGGGCGGGAAAGAAGTGTTCCCAGGGTCGGCTGTCCAAGACCGAGGGTACGGTGATTGGGTCGGTGCCATCCCGCCGTTCCGCGAGCACCTGGCGAACCGGGTATTCCATCAGGGCAATGGGCTCGGCGCCGATATGGGCCAGGCCCAGCCTGTCGCGCAGTCGCTCCGCCCAGTTCCCGGCCTCAAGATCCTCGGCGATCTCGTGCTTGAACGTGGCGAAAGCCGGACGACGATCCCTGTTGTCGTTCCAGACGTCCACGAAAGACTCCAGGAGCGGCTGATCGCTTTCGGTACGTGCTATGGACAACGCCTCGAACGTCAGATCGTTCAGCCCGAGTGGCCATGTCAACTGTTCCACGCGTACGAGCAACTGGGCGTCATCGATCAAGCCAACGGATGCCGGCCTCAGGTTTTTCAGAAAGGTGTGCGGGTCGTCGTCCGTGAAGATGAAAGCGCCAACGTAATCGCTTTGCCGTTTGTGCAAATCCTCCCACGTCGGTCCACGGTGGCCAACGTCCTCCGTTTCAAAAAAGACCTGACGCGGGTCCGATGTTGTTTCGTCCCAGGCAATATTGGTCGCCTTGGCCATGATGTTTGGGTCGCCTGACGTCAGGCCCTCGGTCAAGGCCAAACGCAGGTCTTCGGAGATCAACCGCATGGTGTCACAGGGCCAGAAACCGTCTTTTTCACGAGTGAACCCTATCGTGTTGTGACCAATGTGGCCAGACGGAACGCCAGGGGGCCGATAGGAAAAGGGCCGCACCCTCGCGGATGCGGCCCCTTCCTGATGAACGCGGGAAGCGTTCGGACGTGTGAGCGCGTGGCCTAGAAGCCCATGTCGCCCATGCCGCCCATGCCGCCCATGCCACCGGCACCGGCCGGGGCGGCGTCCTTCTTCTCGGGGACCTCGGCGACCATGGCCTCGGTGGTCACCAGCAGGCCGGCGATGGAGGCCGCGTCCTGCAGGGCGGCGCGCACCACCTTGGTC
>JANQGN010000218.1 GCA_028277295.1 Rhodospira sp. | reverse complement strand
CAGGGCTCCGCACTCGGATGGACAAACGGTCACAAAGCGCCTTCCGAGAGGACCGGAGCACGCGATGGAGATCCTTCGGTCGTTTCCCTCCCTCAGGATGAGGTTGTTTTAAATGGACAAACCGCATCCTGAGCACTCAAAGGGTGCGAAGGATCTCCAAACGGGGACGAGCAACCCAAAGGATCTGTCATCCGATTTTTGAGCCTTGAGGTTGCGCGCGTGCCCCTTGACGGCGTGGCCGTCCCCTGATTCACTACGGATATGTTCAGCTTGGCCGAATCGCACCGGCGCGCCCGCTCGGTCGTCCCGCCCCTCCTGGGTGTGGCGGCCATGGCCTATTTCGCCTATCATGCCATGCACGGTGACCGGGGCATCACCACTTGGTGGAGCCTGCGCCACGGCATCGAGGCGGCTCGCGAGGAACTGGCCACGGTGTCGGCCGAGCGGCAGCGCCTGGAGCACCGGGTGTCCCTGCTGCGACCGCACCACCTGCACCCAGACATCCTGGACGAACAGGCCCGGCGCATGCTGAACCTGATCGGCCCCAACGAGGTGATCGTTCTGACGCCAGAGGACACCACGACCTCGGCCGGCCCCGATCACCCGCGGTAAAGCCGCTCCAGCCGTTCGCCATAGACGGACTTGAGGATGTGCCGGCGCACCTTCATGGTCGGCGTCATCTGATCGTTGTCCACGGTGAACGGCTCGGGCGCGATCATGAAACGACGGACCTTCTCGATCTGGCCCAGCTTGGCGTTGACCCGGGCGACGGCCGCGCCGATCGCCGTGCGCAGGTCGGCGTCCTCCGCGACGGTCACCAGACTGGTCGCCTTGCCGGTGGTGTCCGCCCATCGCGCCAGCCACTCGTCGTCGGGGACCAGCAAGCCCACCAGATGCGGCCGGCGATCGCCATAGACCATCGCCTGGGCGATTTCGGGCTCCAGGCACAAGAGCCCCTCGACCCGCTGCGGGGAGATGTTGTCGCCCCCCGAGTTCACGATGATGTCCTTCTTGCGATCGGTGATCTGGATGTAGTTGTCGGCGTCCATGATCCCCACGTCGCCCGTGTGCAACCACCCGTCGTCATCCAGCACGTCGGCGGTGGCCTTCGTGTTGTTCCAGTAGCCCTGCATGACGTTGCCGCCCTTGACCAGGATCTCGCCGTCCTCGGCCAGACGCACGGTAACCCCCTCCAGCGGCGGACCGACGGTGTGCATGCGCACCTTGCAGGGCAGATTGACGCTGATCACCGGGGCGGATTCGGTCTGGCCATAGCCCTGCAGGATCGGGACCCCGAGGGCATGGAAGAACAAGCCCACGTCCACGTTGAGCGGACCGCCGCCCGACACCATGGCCTTGAGCCGCCCGCCGAACCGCTTGCGCACCTTCGAGCGCACCAGGCGATCCACGACATGGTCTTGCAGCCGCTCCAGAAGGCTCAGGGACTTGGGATCGTGGTACCGCTTCAGGCCCAGGTCGACGGCGCGCTGGAATAGCTTGCGCTTGAGCGGCGACTGACTTTCCAGGCCGCGCAGCACCCGCGTCCGCATGGTCTCGTAAAGGCGCGGCACGGCGGTCATGATGGTGGGACGCGCGTCGGCCATGTTGCTGGCCAGCTTGTCAATCCCCTCCGCGAAGTAGACTTCGGCGCCGATCGACAGCGGGAAGTGCATGCCCGCCGTGTGCTCGTAGGAATGACTGAGCGGCAGGAACGACAGGAAGGTCTCGCGCCCCAGGCCGAGCCGCTTGAGCACGGCGTAGGCCCCCTTGCAGTTGTGCAAAATGTTGGCGTGGCTGAGCATCACTCCCTTGGGCACGCCGCCTGTGCCGCTGGTGTAGATGATGGCCGCCAGGTCATCCGCCTCGATGGCCGCGAGGGTGGCCGGCCAGGGCTGCTTGCGATGGCGCTCGATCAGGTCATCCCAGGCGTAGACATCGATGCCCGTGTGTTGATGGAGTTGCGGATCCTCGATGGCGATGGCCGCGGGGGTGACGCGCGCCATGCCGGCGGCCTCCAGGGCCCGCGTGGCAAGGTGCGGGGTGGAGACGATGATCACCGTCGCCCCGGAATCGTCCAGCACATGCAGATGGTCGGCCACCGTGTTGGTGACGTAGCAGGGCGTCACCACCCCGCCGGCCATGAGGATCGCCAGGTCGGCGATGAACCATTCCGGCCGGTTCTCGCTGATCAGGGCCACGCGGTCGCCGGACCGGACTCCGAGGGCAATCAAGGCATTGGCCATGGCGACGGCCTTCGCGCGCACCTCGGCCCAGGACTGCGCGCGCCAGGCGCCGTCTACCTTACTCCACAGCAGGGGGGCCCGCCGAAGGCGCCGCGCTTGGTTCAGGAACACGCCCACCAGGTCGGTGGCCGTCTCGAAGTCGGTGGCACGGTGACGCGGGGATGGCACGGGGTCGTCTCCTTCCGGATCT
>JANQGN010000194.1 GCA_028277295.1 Rhodospira sp. | reverse complement strand
GAGGCCCTTAAAAAGTGAAAGTCCTCATCCTGAGCGTCCGCGGGACGCGAAGGATCTCCCTCGGACCCATGGACCCTTACAGACCGGTCATCCGAGTTCGGAGCCCTGCGGGGCGCTATCCCTCCAGGCAGTCCCTCAGGGATACCGCCAGGCCGCGCAGCGGAGTGTCGCAGAGATCGGGATCGTCTGTGAGATCGGCGCCCAGAGGGTCCAGAACGCCGGCGCGGCCCAATGACCAGGAGCCCCCCGCCTTCTGATCGCCACCTCCTGATCATTGCGTTGCGATCGAACAATTACAGGCTGGCCGGATTGGCGGAAGAATGGCTGCTGCATTCCGTGAGGCCGGCCATTCGCCGTGCCTTCGCGCGGTGTGCAAGACCGGTTTCGCCGGGTCCTGACGTGTCCGCCCCAGTCTCCCGCCCGGCCAGCCAACGGCCGCCAGCGCGGGGGTGGCCTGGCGCGGGAGCGGGGTCGGTCGAGACGAAACGGAACGGGGTTGAGTCGCCGTGCCCAGGGGCCTTGGCAGATGGGGGGTCGGCCGTCCCGTCCGCTCTGGAGTCACGGTTATGAGTGAAACCCTTCGGGCGGCCCTGGAAGAGGCCCTCGACGACGAATATAGGGCCGAGGCCCTCTACGAGGCGGCCATCGCCGCCTTTGGGCCGGTGCGGCCGTTTGTGCAGATCCTTGAGGCCGAGCGGCGGCACGCCGATTCCTTGCTGCAATTGTTCGAGCGTTACGGATTCGATCCGCCACCCAATCGTTGGCGTGGGCGCCTGGAGCGGCCGACCGACCTGGGTGAGGCTTGTCGCGCCGCCATGGCCGCCGAAGCCGGCAACGCCGCCATGTATGACCGCTTGATCGATGTGGTCACGGAGGAGGATGTCCGCGCCGTGTTCCGGTCGCTGCGCGAGGCCACGCAGGTCCGTCACCTGCCTGCCGTTGGTGAATGCGCGGGGGCCGTCGGTGAGGGTGACGATACAATCCGAGCCTAGAATGCTCACATTCTAGTCCATGTTTCGTCGGATGTACAATTAATAAGGGCGGAGACGCGAAACACAAAGATGATCCTCATGTGTCGGGGGGTGATGCCTGGGGGCATGTGCGCCGCCGATCTGCTGTACGATGGCGGGCAGTCGCGGATCGACGCGATGGCGGGTGACGGGTGGGTGGCGCGCCAGGACCGGTCCCTTGGACGGCGTGCGTGAGACGTCGACGGCTGGCCCAATCGCGGTCTGCCCTGAAGCGAGCCGTGTCCCCAGGGCATCGTCTACAGGATGGCTGCCGAGTGATACGACCCAGCGCCTGGGACTCTCGGCAAGTCACGGTCAGCGGTTTGCGAAAGGGGGACCTTGGTCGACATTATCCGAGCTATTGCGCGTCTCAACCCATGCGTCACGGCACGTTTGCCAGGCGCATTGTGTATTAGTGTTAGCTGATATATAAGGAACCCAGGAGGACAGCGACGCCGGCGTAACCGCGCGCTCATTGTCAACAGGCCCTAGACCATGCACGAAGAATCACAACAAGCAACACACTGGACCACGGGAGGCTCCAAGCATGCACCAGGACACGGACCGATTTCCTGACCCGATCGCGCGCCATGATCCGCCGGCCGACGACGACGCGGCCCTGGCCCGACGGGGCCTGGACCGTCGCACGCTGCTGAAGCTGGGGGCCGCCGGGGCCGCCCTGGCCACCGGCGCGGCGGCGGTGGCGCCCTCGGCCCGCGCCCAGGACAAAGTGCGCACCAAGGCCCGAATCGTCATCGCTGGCGCGGGTGCGGCCGGGTTGTCGACCGCCTCGCGTCTGGCCGCGCGCCTGGAGGGCGCGACCATCACCCTGATCGACTCTCGCAAGCGCCACCTGTATCAGCCGGGGTTCACCCTGGTCGCCGCTGGCCTGAAGTCCCGGGACTACACCATCTCACGCACCGCCGACTATGTTGCCTCGGGTGTCGAGTGGATCGAGGAACGGGTGGCCGAGTTCGATCCCGACGCCAACCAGGTGGTCACCGAGAGCGGCCGCGCGGTGCCCTACGACGTCCTGGTGGTCGCCGCCGGCATCGACCTGGACTACGACTCGTTGGACGGCATGGACCTGAACCGCGTCGGCCGCGACGGCCTGGGCAGCCACTACGCCGGCCCCGAGGCCGCCGATGCCACCTGGAAGGCCCTGTCGCTCT
>JANQGN010000110.1 GCA_028277295.1 Rhodospira sp. | reverse complement strand
GAGGCCGGCACCCGCGTGGTGGTCAACACCGAGGACAGCACCTACGTCGAGCGGGCCAAGGACTGATGGCATTGCGCTCCGCCAACATCAACGTGATGGTCTCCGCCGCCAACAAGGCGGCCCGGGGCCTGGTCCGCGACTTCGGCGAGGTCGAGCAGTTGCAGGTGTCCGTCAAGGGTCCCAGCGACTTCGTCTCCACCGCCGACATGCGCGCCGAGAAGGTCATCAAGGCGGAGTTGAAGAAGGCCCGGCCGGACTGGGGCTTCCTGATGGAGGAAAGCGGTGTCGACGAGGGCCGCGACCCGCGCCATCGCTGGATCGTCGATCCCCTGGACGGCACCACCAATTTCCTGCACGGCATCCCGCACTTCGCCATCTCCATCGCCCTGGAGAAGGCTGGCGAGATTGTCGCCGGCGTGGTGATGAACCCGATCACCGACGAACTGTATTGGGCCGAGAAGGGCCAGGGCGCGTTCATGAACGATCGCCGCCTGCGGGTGTCGTCGCGCCGGGCCATCGAGCAGTCGCTGTTCGCCACCGGTATCCCCTTCCGGGGGCGGCCCGGGCATCAACCGTTCCTGCGCGAGTTGAGCCGGGTGATGGCCGTGTCCGCCGGCATTCGCCGCATGGGCGTGGCCTCGCTGGACCTGGCCTTTACCGCCGCCGGGCGCTTCGAGGGCTACTGGGAAAGCGGCCTGCATCCCTGGGACGTGGCCGGGGGCGTGATCCTGGTCCGCGAGGCCGGGGGCTTCGTCACCGAGATGGATGGGGGACCCAATCCCGTGCACGGCGGCTCCATCCTGGCGGCCAACCAGCACATGCACGCAGCCCTCCGCGAGGTGCTCAAAACCGGCGCCGACGCCGCCTGACGCCGCCTCGCGGGGGCGGACCCACCGGGCGGGCGCCCCCCATGCCCGCGCCGTGATACCCTCTCGAAAAGGCGTTTGCTCTCGTGAACAAAGCCCCCCTGCGCGTGGCCGTGCTGGTCACCCTGGTCTGGCACGACGCCGCCGGCGGTCACGTCAAGGTCTGGGAGCGATTCATGGAGGCGGCGGCCGGGTCGCCCGACATCGACCTGACCGTGTTCTTCCTGGGCGACGCGCCCCGTGTGATTGAGCGCGGCCCGCGCGCGCGTCTCCACCTGTTGCCGCCGCGTCTGGGCACCCATCGCTTCTGGTTCCTGGACAGCGGCGCCGGGCATACCGATCTGGCCGGCTTTCATCCGGCCCTGGCGGGACTGTTGCCGGGGTTCGATCTTCTGGTCAGCACCGATCACTTCTCGTTTGGCCGCACGGCGGCGGCGGTCGCCCTGTCCGAAGGCATGCCGCTGGTCCATTCCATCCACACCGACGTGGAGACCCTGACCCGCACCTACGCGCCGACCATCCTGCGGCGGCTGCTAGGGACCCACGTGGGGGGCTGGCTGGTCACCGCCCTGAACCTTGGCGAGCGCCTGGGGCGGGCCGAGCGGACACGGTTGCACCGTCACCTCGCTCACTGTGGCCATGTGTTCGTATCCCGGCCGGACGACGCCGAGGCGGTCACGGCGATTTTCCCGCATATGCCGATCAGCCACTTGCGGCGGGGCGTGGACCTGGACCTGTTCCACCCCCGGAAACGCGATCGCGCCTGGCTGCGCGCGCGCTTCGGGCTGCCCGAGGGACGGGCGGTGGCGGTGTTCGCCGGTCGCGCCGATGGCAGCAAGCGCATGCTGGTGGCCGCCGAGGCGACCCGGCTGCTGCTGGACCGGGGTCGCGACCTGGCGCTAGTGGTGGCGGGGACGGGCAGCGACGTACCGCGCGCCCGGGCGCTGTGCGGGGATCGGCTGGTCGCCCCTGGGGTCCTGCCCCAGGCGGACCTGGCGCGGCTGTTCGCCTCGGCCGACGTGCTGGTGTTCCCCAGCGAGTCCGAGACCGTGGGCAATGTGGTGCTGGAGGCCATGGCCTGCGGCCTGCCCGTGGTGCTGTCCGGGCGCAAGGGCGGCACGGCGCGCCTGATCCATACGCCTGGCGCCGCCGGGGTGGTGGTCAACGAGGGCACGGCGGACGCCTGGGCGGCGGCCATCGAGGGCGTGCTCGGTGGGGACCGGGCGGCTCAGGGCGTGGCCGCGCGCCAGGGCGCGGAGGCTGGCACGCCCACCTGGTCGACCGTGTTCCGCGAGGACCTGGCGGCCCCATGGCGGGACCTGGTGGCCGCGGACCGCCGGGCGGCGGCGTAGGGGCGCGCCGGGCTTGGTGCGTCCGTCCTCCGCGTTTCGGAGACTCACCGGCATGCTCCCCCTCCCCATCAATGCCGTCCTGCCCGACCTGCGGGCTGCCCTGGACCAGGGCCCCAACGCCGTGCTGCTGGCGCCGCCGGGTGCCGGCAAGACAACGCGGGTTCCCCTGGCCCTTCTTGACGCGCCGTGGCTGGCGGGGCGGCGGATCCTCATGCTGGAGCCGCGCCGCATGGCCGCCCGCGCCGCCGCCCGCTTCATGGCCGCCTCCCTGGGCGAGGCGGTGGGCGAGACGGTCGGCTATCGGGTGCGTCTCGACAGCGCCGTGGGGCCGCGCACGCGCGTCGAGGTGGTCACCGAGGGAATTCTTACCCGCCGCCTTCAGGATGACCCGGCGCTGGAGGGTGTCGGCGCGGTGCTGCTGGATGAGTTCCACGAGCGCTCGCTACAGGGTGACTTGGGCCTGGCGCTGTGCCTGGACAGCCAGGGCGCCTTGCGCGATGACCTGCGCCTGCTGGTCATGTCGGCCACCCTGGACGCCGCGTCCGTCGCCGCCGTGCTGGGACACGCGCCGGTGATCGAGAGCCAGGGGCGTCAGCACCCGGTCACGATCCACCATCATCCCGCGCCCGATCTCGGGGCGGAGGGCCTGACCCGCGCCGTGACCCAGGCGGCCCGCCGGGCGCTGGCGGAGGAGACCGGCGACCTGCTGGTGTTCCTGCCCGGCGAGCGGGAGATCGGCCGCGTCGCCCAAGCGCTGGAAGGGACTCTCGGCGACCCGCCCGGCGTGGCGGTGCTGCCCCTGCATGGGTCGCTTCCGGCGGCCCGCCAGGACGCCGCCCTGACACCGCGCGCCGATGGGCTCCGCCGGGTGGTGCTGGCCACCAACATCGCCGAGACCAGCCTGACCATCGAAGGGGTGCGGGTGGTGATCGATTCCGGTCTGGCGCGGGTGCCCCGGTTCGATCCCGGCTCGGGTCTGACGCGCCTGGAGACGGCCAGGATCTCCCAGGCGTCGGCGGCGCAGCGGGCTGGACGCGCCGGCCGCCTGGGGCCGGGGGTGTGCCATCGGTTGTGGCCAGCGGCGGCCCATGGCGCCCTGGCGCCGTCCCGCCGCCCCGAGATCCTCGACGCCGATCTTGCCCCCCTGGTGCTGGACCTGGCCGCCTGGGGGGTCACTGACGCAGGGGCGCTGGCCTGGCTGGACCCGCCGCCGGCCGGGGCCTGGACGGCGGCCCGGGACCTGCTGACGGGGCTGGGGGCGCTGGATCAGCACGGACGGGTGACCGGTCACGGCCGGGCGCTGGCCCGGCTGCCGTTGCATCCCCGCCTGGCGCATATGGTGGTTCGGGGCGCCGAGATCGGTTTGGGTGGAATGGCCGCCGACATCGCCGCCCTGCTGTCCGAGCGCGACCTGCTCGGCGCCGGGGCCGGGGTGGACCTGCGGGCACGCCTGGACGTGCTGCGCGGGCGGGCTGGACGGGCGGCGGCGCATCCCGGGACGCTCCACCGCGTCCGCGAGGTCGCGCGCCAGATCCGGCGGCTGGCGGGCGTGCGGGGCGAGGATCACGCGGCGGCCGATACCGATCCCGGCCGCTTGCTGGCCCTGGCCTACCCGGACCGCGTCGCCCGGCGGCGGTACGGCGGCCCACCCGGGCGGCTGCTGCTTTCGGGCGGGCGCGGGGCGGTGATCGACGAGGCCGACCCGCTGGCCGGTGCGACCTGGCTGGCGGTGGGGATGGTCTCGGACCGGTCGGGCATCGAGGCCCGGGTGCGGCTGGCCGCGCCCCTGGACGAGGTCGACGTGCTGGCCGGCCGGGTGGCGCCGGTCGAGACGACCGACCTGATCCAGTGGTCCCGGCGGGAGGAGGTGGTTCTCGCGCGCCGCCGGACCACTCTGGGTGCCCTGGTGCTGCGCGACCAGCCCCTGACCGGCGCCGATCCGGCGGCGGTGGTGGCGGCGCTGCTGGAGGGGATCCGCGCCCTGGGTCTGGAGGTTGCCTTGCCCTGGACCCCGGCGGCCCGGTCGCTGCGGGCGCGGGTGGGGTTCCTGCGCCACCATCGGGGGGAGGCGTGGCCCGACCTGTCCGACGCGGCCCTGGCCGCCACGCTTGAGGACTGGCTAGCGCCGTTCGTGGCCGGCCTGACGCGGCGTGCTCATTTGGCCCGGGTGGACCTGGTGGCCGCGCTACGGGCGACGCTGCCGTGGGATCTGGCGCGGCGCCTCGACGAGCTTGCCCCCCGTCATATCGTCGTGCCCACGGGCGCGCGCCTGGCGCTGGACTACGCGGATCCCGAGGGGCCGGCGCTGGCGGTGCGGGTGCAGGAGGTGTTTGGTCTGGACACCCACCCCACCCTGGCCGGCGGCCGGGTGCCGGTGGTGCTGCGGCTGCTGTCGCCGGCGCGCCGGCCGGTGCAGATCACCCGCGACCTGCCCGGATTCTGGCGTGGCGCCTGGGCCGAGGTGCGCAAGGAGATGAAAGGCCGCTACCCCAGGCACCCCTGGCCCGAGGACCCGATCGCCGCCGCGCCCACCACGCGTGCCAAGGGGCGCTCGGGATCGGCGGGCGCCTGACCGGGCCGGCGTGGCTGGCTACACCCTGGTCACCACCTGGTCGCGGCCGCCGCGCTTGGCGGCGTAAAGGGCCGCGTCGGCCCGTTCCAGGACGTTGCCCAGACCGCCGTCCTCCGCCCGGGGGGCCGTGACGCCAATGCTGATGGTGAACGAGACGGTTCCACCCTCCGGCAGCGGCAAGGCAAGGCCGCCCACCGCCTGACGCAGCCGCTCGGCCACCAGGACCGCGCCGTCGATGCGGGTTTCGGGCAGGATGGCCACGAACTCCTCACCGCCGAACCGGCACAGCACGTCGATCTCGCGCAGGAGCTTCAGGCACACGTTGACCATGGCCTTCAGCGCCTGGTCGCCGACGGCATGGCCGTAAGTGTCGTTGACCCGCTTGAAGTGGTCGATGTCCAGCATCAGCAGAGAAAGCGGGCTGGCATAACGGCGCGCGCGGCGCAGTTCCCGCTCGCCTTGATCCATCAGGTTGCGGCGGTTGCCGATGCCGGTCAGCGGGTCGGTGGTGGCCAGGCGCTTGAGCTCTTCCTCCATGGCCTTGCGCCCGCTGATGTCGCTGAAGGCCAGCAGGGCGGCGGGGGTGTCATCGAAGGTCATGGTGATGGCCGAGATCAGGGCCCAGTAGAGACGCCCACAACGAGCCTTTACCTGGGCTTCGAAGTCGCCCGCGCGGCCATGCCGGCGCAGTCGCTCGAACAGCCCGTCCCGGTTCGCCGCGTCGCACCAGATGGTGTCATCGCGGTGCGACTCGAACAACCCAAGGACCTGGTTGGCGCTTTCGTTGGCGAACAGGACGCGGCCATCGGCCATGCCAAGGATGACGATCGGCAGCATCGGCGCGTCGAGAATGGAGCGCAACCGCCGTTCACTCTCGTGAAGGGCCTGGGTCCGTTGCTCGACGCGCTGCTCCAGGGTGCGGTTCAACTCGGCGAGATGGTCTCGGTGGCGCGCCAGGGCGCGGATGCGCTCGAACGAGCGCAGCGCCCCGACCAGGGTGGTGAGGAGCCGCGCCTCGGTCATCTCGGTCTTGGCGCGATAGTCATTGATATCGTAGCGCAGGATGACATCCTGTTCGGGCGCTTGGTCGGGCTGGCCGGTGCGGAGCACGATGCGGGTATCCTGGTTGCCCAGGGTCTCCCGGATCCAGCGCACCAGATCCAACCCGGCGGTGTTGGTTTCCAGCACCACGTCCACCAGGATCACGGCGACGTCCGCGTTGGCGCGCAGAAGGCGCCGGGCCTGCTCGGCGGAGTGCGCGCTTACCATCGTCATCGCTCGGCCGGCATAGACGAAGTCGTCCAGAACCAGACGCGTGACGGCGTGGACACTGGGGTCGTCGTCGACCATGAGGACGGTCAGGGTCTGGGGTAGCGGATCGTCGGCGATGGTCGCATCCGGGTTGGACGAGTTGGCCGCGTGCGGGACGGCGCCCACGGCGCGGCACGGGCGCTCGTGCCGGCCCGGCGGCGCCAGGGCCTCGGTTGCGCGCGGCGGCGTGGCCGGGACCGCCACGGCCGTTATGGCCGTGGCTATGGCGGATGGGGCGTTCTGGTCCGACATGGCAGGTCCTGGAGTCCCGGGTGGGCGCGACGACGTCCGGATCAGGATCGAAGATGCGCGGGGGACGGCTCGGACGCAAGTCAAAGCGAACGCTCGGGCGGTCGCGCAGATGCCCCACAGCGACCGTTGGACAGGGCTCGTCCGGCCCCCTAAACTGCGCCGGCTTTCCGGCCCCGCCACTCCTTCCAACCGACGAGAGCGCCCATGAGCACACCCAAGTCCCTGCGCAAGCGCCTGCGGACCCTGGAGAAGCACCTCAAGACCGAGTACCCCGGTCTGGTGACGTTGCTGCCCACCTTCCGCCGCGTGGATGCCCTGCTGTATCGCATGGGCTTGCTGGACCGTGGCGAATCCCTGGCCACGCGCATTCCCTGGTGGCCCCTGGTCAGCGTGCTCGGGACCTTCTCGGCCGGCAAGTCCACCTTCATCAACAGCACGCTCGGCGTGCCCTTGCAGACCACCGGCAACCAGGCCGTTGACGACAAGTTCACCGTGATCTGCTTCGGCGAGGGCGGGGAGCCGCGCGTGCTGCCCGGGACGGCGCTGAACGCCGACCCGCGCTTCCCGTTCTTCCGCATCAGCGACGAGATCGAGAAGGTGGCGCCGGGCGAGGGAAAGCGCATCGATGCCTACCTGCAACTGAAGACCGTGGACAGCACCCGCGCGCGGGGGTTGATCCTGATCGACAGTCCGGGCTTCGATTCCGATGATCAGCGGCGCTCGACCCTGCGCATCACGGACCACATCATTGACCTGTCGGACCTGGTGCTGATCTTCTTCGATGCCCGCCATCCCGAGCCAGGGGCCATGGCCGATACCCTGCAGCATCTGGTCTCCAAGACCGTGCGCCGCGCCGACACCACCAAGTTCCTCTATATCCTCAACCAGATCGACACCACGGCGATGGAGGACAACGCGACCGAGGTGGTGGGCGCCTGGCAACGGACCATCGCCCAGGCGGGGCTGATCAGCGGCCGCTTCTATGCCATCTACAACAGCGACTGTGCCGTTCCCATCGACGATCCGACGCTGCGGGCTCGCTATGAGGCGAAGCGCGACCATGACATGCGCGAGATCACGGCGCGCATTGATGAGATTGGCGTCGGCCGCTCCTACCGCATCATCGCCATGCTGGAGACGGTCATCAACGAGCTGGACAGCGAAATCCTGCCCTACCTCAGCAAGCAACTGCGTCGCTTCCGGGGCCGGGTGATGGCCCTGGACATCGCCTGGGCGGTGCTGCTCGCCGCCGCCCTGGGTGGGATTGTGGCGCTGTCCGGGGGCGACACGCTGGGTCAGGTGGGCGACTGGGTGAGCGGCACGGCGGCGCCCGCCGCCAGCGAGGCCGCCGCGACCACGGCCCCGGCGATCGCCGAGACGGTGACCGACGGTGCCGCCGGGGTCGCGACCACCACCGGCGCACCGGCCCCGGGGAGCGAGACCGCGCCGGTGGCGACCCCGGCCATGACCGGCGCGGTCTCCGAGACGGCGGCCGGCCCCTGGGCGGCGCTGACCTCTGGCGATTTCGGCGCCGTGGACTGGCGCGGGCTGGGCGGCCAGATGGGGGCCTGGGTCGGCCAGGGCCTGTCCCAGGGCGCGGCCCTGGCCCATCAGGCGGCCGCCTGGGTGGGCACCGCCCTGAGCGGCGTGGGCCATGGCGCCGGCGCCGTGGCCGCCCGCGTCGCCGCGCTGCTGATCGGGCTGTGGCTGCTCTTCCAGATCGGTCACCAGGCGGCCCGGGCCTTTGTCGCTGCCCGCATGGCGCCCCAAGTGACCGACAGCCTGGGCCAGATGGGGCTGGATCCCCGCGCGGCCTTCCGCCTCAACACCGGTCCGTGGTCGCGGGTCTACCGGTCCCGGCCACGTGGCTGGACCCATGGCGCCGAGCGCAAGCTGGACGCCATCCGCGACACTGCCATGACCCAGGTACAGAAGCTGAACGATCTGTTCGCCGATCCCTCGGGCCGGCGCGAGCCGCGGCGCGGTGTATCGGCGCCCCAGCCGGCGCCCCAGCCGGCGCCGCCGCCGGTCCCCACGCCCGCGCCGGCCCCGGCCCCGCGTGTCACGCCGGCCGCCGGGGTGGGGGCGTCGGCCTTCGCGCCCCCGCCGCCCGATCCCCTGGCCGTGCCCGAGCCGGAGACGGCGGAACAGCCGGCACGATCCTGACCGCCTGGCCCCCGCCGAGCGGCCAGCGTCGCGCGGCGGGGGGCGTCGCCGGGCTCGGATGGGGCCCAGGGCTCCGAACTCGGATGACAGATCCGTCAGGGTGCTCGTTTCCGTTGGAGATCCTTCGCACCCTTTGGGTGCCCAGGATGAGGATTGTCCATTTAAAACAACCTCATCCTGAGAGCCCGTCCGGAAAGTCTCGGAAGCCACAATATGTAGTGTGCCTGCGCCCGAATCGCATGCCGTATGTGGTGTCGTGCAAGGCTTTCCGGACAGACACTGAGGGAGTGAAACGACCGAAGGATCTCCATCGCGTGCTCCGGTCCTCTCGGAAGACGCTTTGTGACCGTTTGTCCATCCGAATTCGGAGCCCTGCCCCGTGGGCTGATCGCTCGTCCCGGATCGCCGGCGCGCGCCAAGCCGCGACGCGTAAGACCCGTCACGGCTTGGTGGTCACGCCATGCGGCACGGGCGATCGGTCGATCTCGACGCCCTGCCATGCGCTGGTTCACGCACCGCGGGGTGGCCTTACGCACCCTTCCTGGCGGCGAAAATCAGGCTCATACCGTTGGGTCCGCCCCGGCTCGTCCTGAAATCGCCGAAGCCCTCGTCGCGCAGAGTCGTCCGGATCAGGTCCATGTGCTCCTCGGTCAGGAAGTGCGTCTGCACGCCCATCATGCGCGTCATGAGTTCCCGGACAAGCCGGATGGTCGGGGATCCGCGACACTCACGGTCAAGAGTCTGGGACACCAGCCAGCCACCGGGCGCGACCCCGGCGGCAAGGGTTTTGAGGACCTTCGGCAAGGAGCGGGAGAACAGATGCAGGACATGAGAGATCAGGACAAGGTCGTAGGCCGCGTCCGGCAGGGTATCCCGTCGCAGATCGAAGCCCCGCACGGACAGGCGGTCGCGATGATCGGACTCGTCGCATAGCGCCTGAATCGCCGGCACTGCCGGCGGCACATCGAGGATTTCCCCCGTCAACTGGGGATTTTCCTCCAGCAGCGCCATGGTGTAGCGGCCATGGTTGCCGCCAACGTCGCTCATCGTGCGCATGTCCGAGAACGCCGGCAGCGCCGCGATGAAGGCGACCATATCTTGCAACGAGCCCTGTAGGCTGAACTGCCCCAGGGTTTTGAGGGCGTCCACGCTGATCCAGTGCTGCCCGGGCGTCCCTTGTCCCGCGCGCGCCCGCCCTTGCATCAGGTTTTCCATGTCGTTGATGAGCATGTGATGCCGCTCTTGCTGGGACAGCAGAAACGACCCCTGCCAGAATGGTGACGTTGACACCAGAAACTCGGACGCCATGGGCGTGTTGACGTAACGGCCGTCCGCCTTGGTGAGCAGACCCTTGGTCTCCAAGACATCGAGCAGGGTCTCTGTCACACCCCTGTTACTGCCGAGAATCGCGGCGACCTGCTCAACATCTTTTGGAGTCGCCAGGCTATCAAAAAGCTTCAGACGCACGGCTTCCTCGACAACTTTCGCCGCGACAGCATCGATCAACAGCTGTTCGACGGGTTCCAACGAGCACGTCGGCCTTGGGAGAGGGCGGGTAGGGGGCGAGATGAGAGACATGGGGCTTTCACTTTCTTCGCATGAGGCACGGGAGCGACCAAGACACGATCCTCGTCCGTGCATATGATTAAACATCTTAACCATATGGGCGACTCGATGGCCGCAAGACCGGTCTCCGATGCGTGTACCATTCGTCGCGCCCAGAGTATGGCGGCCGCGCCATGGGCTTGGTATCGGACATCTAGAGCATGGTGAGTGGCTTTGGACTCCCCCACTATGCTCTACGATTTTGATTTTGAAGCAAATCGTCGTCGCGATCCGTTCCGGATCGCTCGGGCTTTGCTCTTGACAGGACAAGGCCGACGGACGGCGCCGCCTGGGACAGCCGTTCGTCTGGGTCGATAGACAGTACAGCTTCTTAACTAAGAGATCAAGACCCCACGCGGATGGCCCAGGGCTCCGAACTCGGATGGACGATCGGTTTAAGAAGCGCCTTCCGAGAGGACCGGAGCACGCGATGGAGATCCTTCGGTCG
>JANQGN010000108.1 GCA_028277295.1 Rhodospira sp. | reverse complement strand
GTGTCGATGCCGTCGCGGGGAATGAGGATGTTCTGGGTGGTCGTGCACATCTGCCCCGAATAGAGCGACAGCACGAAGGCCATGTTGCGGCACAACCCCCTGAAGTCGTTGGTGCCGTCGATGACCATGACGTTGACGCCCGACGTTTCGGCGTAAACCCGCGCGTGTTGGCAATGCGTCTCCAGCCAGGCGCCGAAGTCGGCGCCGCCGGTGTAGTCGATGATGCCCACACGGGGGTCGGCGCAAAGGTCCTTGGCGATGGGAGCCTTGGGATCGTCCGCCGCCAGGGTAACCAGGTTGGGGTCGAAACCGGCCTCGGCCAGCACCGCGCGGGCCGTGCGCACGGTCAGAGCCAGCGGCAGCGTGGCGGATGGATGCGGCTTGACGATCACCGGGTTGCCGGTGGCCAGGCTGGCGAACAGACCGGGATAGCCGTTCCACGTCGGAAAGGTGGCGCACCCCACCACCACGGCCACGCCCCGGGGGATGATCCGCCAGGTCTTGTCGACCAGGAGAGGCGGGGCCTTGCTGCCCTGAGGCTTTTCCCAGCGGACGGCGGCGGGGATCGCCGCCTGTTCCCGATAGGCGGTGGCGACCGCCTCCAACCCCCGGTCTTGCGCATGCGGGCCACCAGCCTGGAACGCCATCATGAACGCCTGGCCGGTGGTGTGCATGACCGCGTGGGCCATCAGGAAGCTCTGGGCATTCAGGCGCGCCAGGATCTCCAGGCAAATGGCGGCGCGGGTCTCGGCGCCGGCGTCTCGCCAGCGTGGCAGGGCGGCCTGGGCCGACGCGAACAGCGCTTCCCCATCGGCGCGCGGATAGGTGAGTCCCAGATCGAACCCGAAGGGCGAGCGTTCACCGCCAACCCGCGCCGCCTCGTCCCCCGTGCCGGGATGCCGGTCATCCGGATCGAACGGTTGCCCCAACAGCGCCTTGAACATGCACTCCCCATCGTGGGCGGCGGTCTCCCCATAGACGCGGGGGCTAGGCATCTCCGGATAGGGTGTCCAGAAGCCCCGCACGGCGATGGCGCGCAGAGCCGCGGCCAGGGTGTCCCGATGCTTCGCGGCAAACGCCAGCACGCCCCCAAGGGCGGCCGGATCATAGGGGGTATTGATGGGCTCGGCTCCGGTCATCGGCGGTGTCCTCCCTCTGCCTTCAAAACGTATTGTCTTCCGGAGCCGTTGGAATGGCCCCGTTTAAAGTGCGGGCTGGAATTAGTGTAGTTTAATGGGTGCAGTGGGCCAACAGACCTGGTGACGCGGCGGTCAGGACGCCAGCAGCGGCAACCACTCCTTCAGCCACGCCAACGCGTCTTCATCGGGCAGTGGCTGGGTGCAGGCGTCGATCTCCAGCCGGTCGCCCCGCCTGTGCGCGCCGAGGCTGGCGAGCAGGGCATCCATATCCTTGCCGGCCCGGCAGAAGGTCTCGCCGTAGGTCTGGTCGCCCAGGGCGATGATCCCATACACCAGGCGCGACAGGTCTGGCGCCTCGGCCTTCAGGACCTCGGCAAACGGAATCAGGTTGTCTGGTAACTCGCCCAGCCCATGGGTGGAGGTGCACACGAGCAGGGCGTCGCGCGCCTCCAGCGCCAGGACCGCCAGGCCGCCGTTGCACTCTTCGACCAGTGTCGCGTCATGACCAGCCCGGATCAGGTCCTCGACCACGGTCTCGCCCACCATCTGGGCGTTGCCCGATTCCGTGCCGACGATGACCAGTATATTCACCCATCACCCCCCAAGACGATGGTCCCACCGAAACCAGGCCGGCGTTCAGGCCGCCTGGCGCGGTTGTATATCGTGTCGTTTTTCCGATACCAAAGTTCGATCCAAGTGTCTATTTTTGTATCTCTTCCAATCAACCAACGACCCAGCTCCTGGGTCGCGCGAAGCCCAAGACCCCCGTCCTTCGCCGCCAGCGGACCAACACCAGAGCACGCCCATGGCCCTCACCGATGCCCCCGCCAGCACGCCCACCGATGCGGACGTGATCGCCCGAGTCAGCCGCCGCGAGGTCCTGGACTCCCCTCGGGATGTCTCGGTCGGCTACCGCGCCGAGTTGCTTCGGGTGCTGACCATCTTTGTCGACAGCGAGCTTGCCGGAACGGCTGGCATGGTTCCGTTCATCAACAGCGCGCCCGGCCTGCGCGAGCGCGCCACGGCGGCCCGCATGGTCGCGGAGAAGTTCGACCACGCCCGCCAGGTGCTGGAGATCATGGAGCCCTTCGGCATCAACCCGGGGCTCTACGTTCGGGCCCATTGCTGGTCGTCGCGTCTGGATCGAGACATGGATCTGGGCAACCGTCACGTGGGCGGCGACAAGCGCCTGAATGTGTTTCACGCGCCGGTCGAGGGCTGGCTCGACGCCATCGCGATGACCATGCTCATGGGCACGGCCGTCGCCGTGCAACTCGCTGACCTGGCGGACGGCTCTTACGGCCCCCTGCGCGTGGTCATGGCCGGCATCATCGAGCGCGAGGCCGCGCATGCCCGCTCCGGCGAGACCGCGTTGTCGCAGGCGATCGCCCGCCATGGATCGCCGGCGGCCGCGCAGGTGGCCGTCACCTATTGGTTTCCGCGCGTGGACCGCACCTTCGGTCGACTGGACTCCCAGCACTTCGAACGCACCCGGCAGTTCGGACTGCGCCGCCGCGCCAACACGGAGCTGCTGAACCGATGGCAGGCCGACATGCATCCACGCCTGGCCGCGCTGGGGCTGGCGCCGCCCCCTCCGCCCGCGTGAGTTTCCCGCACATTTCCTGGGGGCGACAGCGGCCGACCGGCACCTGACACTTAAGTCTGACGTCATTTTGCGGATCAGGCGGCTCTTCCGTATCATGTCTGGTCATCCAGATCCTGGGTTCACGCCCCTGTCGAGCATCGGCGCCGTTTTGCCCGTTCCGTCCGCCTGTCCCCACCTGCTAAAAGCGCCATGCTGCCCGCCCACCGCGACGGACCTGTCCCGCCCATGGCCGACTACACAACCCTCCTGTTTGACCGCGCCGATGGTGTCGCCACCCTTACCCTGAACCGCCCGGACAAGCTCAACAGCTTCACCACCGAGATGCACGTCGACCTGGCGGACGCCCTGGCCGTCGTGTCCAGGGACGCGGCGGTGCGCTGCCTGCTGATCACCGGCGCCGGGCGCGGGTTCTGTGCCGGCCAGGACCTGAGTGACCGCGCCGTGGCCCCCGGCGCCAACGCACCCAACATCGGCGAATCCCTGGAAAAGCGCTACAACCCACTGATGCGAGCGCTCAAGGGCCTGGAGATGCCTGTTCTTTGCGCCGTTAATGGGGTGGCGGCGGGCGCCGGCGCCAATCTGGCGCTGGGGTGCGATATCGTCCTGGCGGCCCGGTCGGCCAGCTTCGTCCAGCCGTTCTGCCGTCTCGGCTTGGTGCCGGACGCGGGCGGCACCTGGACCCTGCCGCGCCTCGTGGGTCAGGCCCGCGCGACGGCCTTGATGATGCTCGGCGACAAGGTCACCGCCGAGCAGGCGGCCCAATGGGGCATGATCTGGCGGGTGGTGGACGACGAGGCGCTGATGGACGAGGCAACGGGTCTCGCCCGCCACCTGGCGACCCAGCCAACGCGCGGCCTGGCGCTGATCAAGACGGCCCTGGCCGCCACCTGGACCCATGGCTTCGGCGATCAGCTTGACCTGGAACGCGACCTGCAGACGGAGGCCGGCGCCACTGCCGACTACCGCGAGGGTGTCGCCGCCTTCCTGGAGAAGCGTCCGCCCGCCTTCAAGGGCCGCTAGACAACGGCCACCGGCGCCTGCCCGCCCCCTCGTCCCCGCCCCCTCGTCCCCGCTCCCCTGTCCTCGCGGTCCTGGAGATACGCCCCGCCATGAGCCCCACCACAAGCCGGGCCCTGCCCGTCTCCGCGCCGGTCGGCCTCGTCGGCGCCGGCACCATGGGCGTTGGCATCGCCCAAGTGGCCGCCCAGGCCGGCCACCCGGTCATCTGGTACGACCGCACCCCATCGGTCGCCCGCGCCGGCCTCGACGGCATCGCCGCCGTGCTGGGCAAGCGGGTGGCGCGGGGCAAGATGGCCCAGGCGGACCTGGAGGCCCTGCTGTCCCGGATCACCCTCGTCGAGGACCTTGAGCCCCTGGGCGGCTGCCCGCTGGTGATCGAGGCCATCATCGAGGACATGGAGATCAAGCGGGGCATGTTCGCCCGCCTGGAGGCGATCGTCGCCGCCGACGCCGTGCTGGCGACGAACACCAGTTCCTTGTCGATCACCGCCATCGGCAGCGTGTTGAGGCACCCGGAGCGCCTGTTGGGTCTGCACTTCTTCAATCCCGCGCCGCTGATGGCCCTGGTCGAGGTGGTCAGCGGTTTGGCCACGTCCCCCGACGTGGCCGATGCCATGCTGGAAACCGCCACCGCCTGGGGCAAGAGTCCGGTCCATGCCCGGTCAACCCCTGGCTTCATCGTCAACCGCGTGGCCCGGCCATTCTATGCCGAGGCCCTGCGGGTGCTGCAGGAAGGCGGCGCCGCGCCGGCCACCCTGGACGCGGTGCTGCGCGAGTCCGGCGGCTTCCGCATGGGTCCCTTCGCGTTGATGGACCTGATCGGCCATGACGTGAACTTCGCCGTGACCAGCAGCGTCTTCGCCGCCT
>JANQGN010000082.1 GCA_028277295.1 Rhodospira sp. | reverse complement strand
CCTGAGCCTGGAGCGCATGAGCCAGGGCGGCCTGTACGACCACCTGGGTGGCGGTTTCGCCCGCTACAGCACCGACGATCGCTGGCTGGTGCCGCACTTTGAAAAGATGCTCTACGACAATGCCCAACTGCTCGACCTGATGGCCCGGGTCTGGGCGCACGACGGCTCACCCCTGCTCAAGGCGCGGATCGAGGAAACGATCGCCTGGGTGGAGCGGGAGATGATCGCCGAAAACGGCGCCTTTGCCGCGACGCTCGACGCCGACAGCGACGGCGCGGAGGGGCGGTTCTATGTCTGGACCGAGACCGAGGTGGATGCCGTCTTGGGCGATGATCCGGCGCTTGCGGCGTTGGTCAAGGCGGCCTACGACGTCACGGCGGGCGGCAACTGGGAGGGCCAGGTGATCCTGAACCGGTCCGGTTCGCCGGCCGCGCCACCGCCGGGCTGGTCGACGGACGACATCGAGGCGGCCCTGGCGCGGGGGCGGGCCCGGTTGCACGCTGCCCGTGAGACGCGGGTGCGGCCGGGCCGCGACGACAAGGTCCTCGCCGACTGGAACGGGTTGATGATCGCCGCCCTGACGCGGGCGGCGGCGATCCTGGACAGGCCCGACTGGCTGACGCTGGCGGAGACAGCGTTTGCCGCCGTGGTCCGGGACCTGGGGTGGCGCGACAGCGAGGGCCGGGCACGCCTCGGCCATGCCTGGCGCGCCGGCCGGCGGACCAATGTGACCGGCGTGCTGGATGATCTGGCGCATATGGCCCTGGCAGCCCTGGCGCTGCATCGGAGCACCGGGGCGCCGGCCTATCGACACCACGCCGTGACCTGGGTGGAGACGGCCATCGCCCTGCACGCGGATCCCGTATCCGGCGGGTTCTTCCAGTCGGCCGCCGACGCCACCGACCTGATCGCCCGGCCCAAGGGGATCATGGATACCCCGACACCATCGGGCAACGGGGCCGTGGCGTTGGCGCTGGCGCGGCTGGCGGCGCTGACCGGCGAGACGCGCTACGCCGACCAGGCGGGGGGCACGGCCCAGGCCTTCGCGGCCCTGCTGCCCCGAGGCTACCCGCAGACCGCCACCTTGCTCGCCGCCCTGGAAGCGCTGACACGATGCCCTCAGGTGGTGGTGGTCGAACAGCCCGACGATCCAGCCGCCCAGGCGCTCATCGCGGGGGCCGTGGCCTGCCCCGATCCCGACCTGGTGCTGACGCGCGTGGCGCCGGGGGAGCACCTGCCGGACGGGCATCCGGCGGCGGGCAAGGGCAGGGTGAACGGCCGGGCCACGGCCTATGTCTGCCGGGGTCCCACGTGCGGCGCGCCCTTGACCGACCCGGCGGCGCTGGCCCGGTTGCTGGGGTAGGGGCGTCGCGGCCGCCAGCCGCGCGACGCTGGCCGCCCTTCGCACAGCATGGTATCCGAGGATGCACAGGTGCCGGGGCGACCTCCGGCGCCGAAACACATGCGCTGCAAGGAGACCCGCCATGGCCCACGCCATCCGCTTTCACAAGACCGGCGGCCCCGAGGTGCTGATCTGGGAACCCGCGCCGGACGGCGATCCCGGCCCCGGCGAGGTGCGGGTGCGTCACCGCGCGGTGGGCCTGAACTTCATCGATACCTATCATCGCTCCGGCCTGTACCCGGTGGCAGCACTCCCCTCCGGTTTGGGCCTGGAGGCCGCCGGGGTCATCGAGGCGGTGGGCGAGGGGGTCGCGGGCTTCTCGATCGGCGACCGGGTGGCCTACGGCACCGGCCCCTTGGGCGCCTATCGGGACAGCCGGGTGATGCCGGCGGACACTCTGGTCAAGCTGCCCGACTCCATCGATGAGCGCACCGCCGCGGCCATGATGCTGCAAGGCCTGACGGTGCAGTACCTGATCCGCCGCCTGTTCCCCATGCGGCCGGACATGATCGTGCTGGTGCACGCCGCGGCGGGCGGGGTGGGGCTGATTGCCTGCCAGTGGCTGGCACACATCGGCGCCACCGTGATCGGCACCGTGGGCTCCCCGGAGAAGGCGGCGCTAGCACGAGCCCATGGCTGTCACCATCCCATCCTCTATCGGGAGGAGGACTTCGTCACCCGAGTGCGGGAGCTCACCGGCGGCCGGGGCGTGCCCGTGGTCTACGACGGTGTCGGCAAGGACGTGTTCGAGGGCTCCCTGGATTGCCTGGCCCGGCGCGGCATGCTGGTCACCTTCGGTAACGCCTCGGGGCCGGTGCCGGCCGTCTCCCCCCTGACGCTCAGCGAGAAGGGATCCGTGTTCCTGACCCGGCCCAAGTTGATGGACTGGGTGGCGACGCGTGACGAACTGGTCGCGGCGGCCGAGGACCTGTTCGCCGTGGTCGCCAGCGGCGCCGTGCGCGTCGCCGTCAACCAGACCTATGCCTTGAAGGACGCCGCCCAGGCCCATCGGGACCTGGAGACGCGCAAGACCACCGGCTCGACGGTGCTGGTTCCCGAGAACTGACGGCGGCGGGGAGGCGGGCGGAAAAAGGGGGGCGCCGTTGTTTCACGTGAAACAAGCGGACCGGGGAGAGGAGAGCCGTCACCGTTGTTTCACGTGAAACGTCGCCGGAGCAGGGCGGCATTCGGCGCCTTCCTGTTTCCCAGCTTTCTGAGTGGCCGAGTGCCGACACGCCTTGCGGCACAGACATGACTTGGCGACATAACCCCACTCTGGGACACGATCCGGTGCCGTCATGTTTTTGAGGGTCGTCCCCCGAGTCCACCGCCGGTTCATGACACAGCCCTCGGCACGGCGGGATTGCCCCCTGTCGCATCTGGAGCCCGCCTGTCTCCTTTTTCTATAAGGAACAGAACCTGACGCTTGGCATCCCGCGCGGCGCCGTGCCATCACCTTCGGACCCCGACTTCACACGATCGTCGTCCATGCCGCTCTGCCATGAATCCCCCGATCCCGACCTCGCGACCCACGCCGATGTTCTCGTCGTGGGCGGCGGACACGCAGGCGTCGAGGCGGCCACCGCCGCCGCCCGCTTGGGCGCGCGCACGCTGCTGGTCACCCATCGACACGCCACCATCGGTGCCCTGTCCTGCAACCCGGCCATCGGCGGCCTGGGCAAGGGGCATCTGGTGCGTGAGATCGACGCCCTTGACGGTCTCATGGCCCAGGCCATCGATCGCGCGGGCATTCAGTTTCGGGTGCTGAATCGGTCGAAGGGGCCGGCGGTGCAGGGGCCACGCGCCCAGGCCGACCGCCGCCTGTACGCCAAGGCCATTCAGGACCTGCTCTCCGCGCGACCGGGCCTGGAGATCCTCGAGGGCGCCGTCGAGGACCTGATCGTCGATCCGAACATGACTCTGCCCGGCCTCGGCCCTGGCGCCGTCTCAGGTGTCCTCCTAGCCGATGGTCGCCGCCTTGCGGCCGGCGCGGTGGTGCTGACCACCGGCACTTTCCTGCGCGGGGTGCTGCACCGGGGCCGGGTCACCACCCCGGGCGGACGCCTGGGCTGTCCGGCCGCCGAGGGCCTGTCCGTCGCGCTGGCGCGTCTGGGCCTGCCCCTGGCCCGCCTGAAGACCGGCACACCCCCACGCCTGGACGGCCGCACCATCGACTGGGCGGCCCTGGAGTCTCAACCCGGCGACACCCCACCCGAGCCCTTCTCCAGCCTGACCGACCGCATCACCACGCCGCAGGTACCCTGCCACGTCACCGCCACCACCCCGGCCACTCACGCCCTGATTCGCGCCAATCTCGACCGGTCGGCGCTGTACGGCGGCCGCATCGAAGGCGTCGGCCCGCGCTACTGCCCGAGCATCGAGGACAAGGTGGTGCGCTTCGCCGACCGCGACCGCCACCAGATCTTCCTGGAGCCCGAGGGCCTCGACACCCCCGCC
>JANQGN010000005.1 GCA_028277295.1 Rhodospira sp. | reverse complement strand
CAAGGCACCGCCGACCAAGGCGGAAATCGAAGAGATGCGCTTCATGCGCGAGCGCATCGGCGAGATGGATCACGCCCTGTCCACCGTGCGCGAGGCCATTGCCAGCGAGTTGATCACCGTCAAGAACGTCACGCCAGACTAGGGCCTGTTGACAGTCGGGGCGCGGCCACGGCGGGTGGCGGACCGCCCTTATCAGGGCGCGCCTGCCGAGCGCGCGCGCTGTCTCGCCGAAGGTACGCGATTCGTTATAGCCAGATGTTCCCGTCGCCACCGCTCCTGGGCTAGGCTAGGGTGTTTTCGGCGGCAACGACCTCGCCGAAAACACCCTAATATATTGATATTGAAGCAAATCGTCGTCGCGATCCGTGCCGGATCGCTCGGGATCTGCTCTCAACGCCTTTTCGGGGACACGGTAGAGGGTGGCATGACGGACACGGCGAGACCCAAGGCTCCGACCCTTCAGGCGCTGGCCCGCGCCCTGGACGCGGGCGAGACCAGCAGCCGGTCGCTGGTGGAGGCGTGCCTGGAGCGGGTCGCCGATCGCGGCGGCGAGGGCCAGCGGGTCTATGTGAAACTCCACGCCGCGGCCGCCCGGGGCGCCGCCGATGGCCTAGATCAGCTACGCCGGGCCAATGCCCTGCCGCACCCCCTGGCCGGCATTCCCATCTCCATCAAGGATCTGTTCGACGAAGCGGGCCAGGTGACCCGCGCCGGCAGCCGGGTGCTGGCCGACGCCCCACCGGCGGAACGCGACGCGCTGGCGGTCACCCGGCTGCGGGCGGCCGGGCTGGTGGTGCTGGGGCGCACCAACATGACCGAGTTCGCCTATTCGGGCGTCGGCCTGAACCCCCACCACGGCACGCCGCTGAACCCCTGGGACCGGGCCACGGGGCGCATCCCGGGCGGTTCGTCCTCGGGCGCGGCCGTCTCGGTCACCGACGGCCTGGCCCATGCCGCGCTGGGCACCGACACCGGCGGTTCCTGCCGTATCCCGGCCGCCCTGTGCGGCATCGTCGGCTTCAAGCCCACGGCCCGGCGGGTCCCGGCCGAGGGTGTCTTCCCGCTGTCCTACAGCCTGGACTCGGTGGGACCGCTGGCGCGCTCGGTGGAGGACTGCGCGCTGCTCGACGCCATTCTGTCGGGCGAGCCGCTGGCCCCGCCGCCCTCAGGCGACCTGGCCGGACAGCGCCTGGGGGTGCCACAAACCCTGGTGCTGGACGATCTGGACGAGGCCGTCGCGATCGCCTTCGAGCGCGCGCTCGAGCGCCTGTCGGCGGCCGGGGCGCGCCTGGTGAACCTCCCGCTCCCGGCATTGGCCCGGCTGCCCGAGATCAACGCCGGTGGCGGCCTGGTGGCGGCCGAGGCCCACGCCATCCATCGCGCCCTGCTCACCCGGGCCAGCGAGCTTTATGATCCCCGCGTGCGCGCGCGCATCCTCAAGGGCGCCGCCATGAAAGCCGCCGACCTGGTGGACGTGCAACGGGCGCGCGCCGCCCTGGGCGCCGAGGTGGCCACCGAGACCGCCGGCCTGGACGCGCTGGTTCTGCCCACCACCCCGCTGGTGGCGCCGCCGCTGGACGCCCTGAGGCCCGAGGCCGACTACACCCGCATCAACATCCTGATGCTGCGCAACCCATCCGTGGTGAACTTCCTCGACGGCTGTGCGATCTCGGTGCCCTGCCATCGGGCCGAGGAGGCGCCCGTGGGCCTGATGCTGGCCGCCGCCGGAGGCCGCGACCGCCGCCTTCTCGCGCTGGCGGCGGCGGTGGAGGCGGTGGTCTCACCCACGGCGGAGGCGGCGCCGGTGGCCGCCTGATCCCTTGTCCCGACCCGAGGCTCGTCCATGAAACTCATCCGCTTCGGCCCGCCGGGCCAGGAATCCCCTGGCTTGATCGACCCCGAGGGCCGCCCGCTCGACCTCTCCGACCATGTGGACGACATCGCCGGCGAGACCCTTTCCCCCAAGGGACTGGACCGCCTGCGCGCCCTGGACTGGACCCGCCTGCCCCAGGTCCCCGGCGATGTGCGCCTGGGACCGCCGGTGGGCCGCGTGGGCAAGGTGATGGCCATCGGCCTCAACTACGCCGATCACGCGCGCGAGACCGGCGGCGAGGTGCCACCCGAGCCGGTGCTCTTCATGAAGGCCACCAGCGCCATCTGCGGCCCGCACGACACCGTGCGCCTGCCGCGCGGCTCCACGGCCACCGACTGGGAGGTGGAGTTGGGCGTGGTCATCGGCACGCCGGCCAAGTACGTGACCGAGGCCGAGGCCCTGGACCACGTGGCCGGGTACTGTGTGGTCAACGACGTCTCCGAGCGCGACTACCAGATCCGCCGCGCCGGCCAGTGGACCAAGGGCAAGAGCTGCGACACCTTCTGCCC
>JANQGN010000708.1 GCA_028277295.1 Rhodospira sp. | reverse complement strand
GGCTTGAGCGTTCGCGCGAAGGCGTGCTACGGGTTTAAGACAGGCTGCCAAGCCCCTTTTGACATTGGTCGCTTCATCCGTGCCGATCCGCTCCGTCTCAGTGACCACTATCGCCTGTTATCGCCCGACGCCACACCCCATCGTGGGTCACGCGGCGCCGATACCGCGTTATCGTTCCGATTTCCCCACCCTCGACCGTGCCCTGCCCCGGGCGGCGCCGCCGGGCGTCGCGCGCGACCATCGCGACTCCTCTTCAACACGACCTAAAAGGACCTGAGACCATGCCCGATCGTGCCACGACGCCCCGGGTGGCCGCCCTTGTCGGCCCCTATCTCTCCGGCAAGACTAGTCTGCTGGAAAGCCTGCTGATGGCCTGCGGGACGATCCATCGCAAGGGGCGCGTCGAGGACAACAATACCGTCGGTGACGCCAGCCCGGAGGCCCGGGACCGCGCCATGTCCGTCGAGGTCAATGTGGTGGAGACCACCTATCTCGGCGACCCCTGGACGTTCCTTGATTGCCCGGGCTCGGTGGAGTTCCAGCAGGACGCCATCAACGCGCTGATGGTCTGCGACGTGGCCGTGGTGGTTTGCGACCCCGATCCGGCGCGCGCGCGCATGGTCATGCCGCTGTTGAAGGCGCTGGACCAGCGCAGCATCCCGCACATGATCTTCATCAACAAGATCGAGACCGCCCAGGTCACGCTGCGTGACCTGATGGAATCCCTTCAGGCGGTGTCCGATCGGCCGCTGGCGTTGCGCGAGGTCCCCATTCGCGAGGACGGCAAGGTCACGGGCTACGTGGATCTGGTGAGCGAACGCGCCTACCGCTACAAGCCGGGCGAGCGCTCCGACCTGATCCAGATGCCCGAGCACGTCCGGGACCGCGAGGAGGAAGCCCGCCAGGAACTGCTGGAAAACCTGGCGGACACCAACGACCACATGCTTGAAGAACTGCTTGAGGATGTGGTGCCGCCGAAGGAAGAAGTCTACGAGACCCTCGCCCGGGATCTGGCGGAGGATCGGGTGGTTCCGGTGTTCTTCGGCGGCGCGCTGGAGGACAACGGCATCGTCCGCCTGCTCAAGGCCCTGCGCCACGAAACCCCGCCCGGCGACGAAACCATGGCCCGCCGGCTGTTGGACAGCGGCGACGCCGCGCCCCTGGCCCAGGTCTTCAAGACCATCCACGCCGCCCATACCGGAAAGATGTCGCTGGCCCGGATCTGGCGCGGCCCGATCAAGGACGGAACACCCCTGGGCGGCGACAAGATCAACGGCTTGTACAGCTTTAACACGCACGGCGGCCAGCCAACCAAGGTCCCGTCCGCCGAACCCGGTTCGGTTGTGGGCGTGGGCCGCCTTGAGTCCGCGACCACCGGCGACCTGCTGGACGCCAAGGACAGCCGCGAAGCCGACTGGCCGGCGGTGCTGTCACCGCTGGCGAGCATTTCCGTGCGCCCGGCCAAGCATGGGGACGACGTCAAGCTCACCGGCGCCCTGGCCCGCTTGAGCGAGGAAGACCCCAGCCTCAGGGTGGAGCAGAGCACCGAAACAAATGAACTCCTGATCTGGGGTCAGGGCGACATCCATCTTCAGGTCGCCGTCGCCCGCCTGGCGCGCCAGTACAACGTGGAGGTGACCACCGAAAAACCCCTCGTGCCCTATCAGGAAACCATCCGCAAGAGCACCAGCAAGCAGGGCCGCTTCAAGCGCCAGACCGGCGGCCACGGGCAGTTCGGCGACGTGCACCTGGAAATCAAGCCGCGTGGCCGTGGCGACGGCTTCGCCTTCTCCGACCGCATCACCGGGGGCGTGGTGCCGCGCCAGTACATTCCGGCCGTCGAACAGGGCGTGCGCGACTGGGCGCGGCAGGGTCCGCTGGGCTTCCCGGTGGTTGATTTCGAGGTGGCGCTGTATGACGGCTCCTACCACTCCGTCGACAGTTCGGAACAAGCCTTCAAGACGGCCGCCCAACTGGCCATGCGCGAAGGCATCGGCGCCTGCGATCCGGTGCTGCTGGAACCCATCCTGAAGGTCGAGATCAGCGTCCCC
>JANQGN010000674.1 GCA_028277295.1 Rhodospira sp. | reverse complement strand
TCAGCATCTCCTGCGCGATTGGTGGGCTTGTCGCTTCGCAATGCGCTGTTCGCACTAACATGGTTCATGAGTTTGGGTCCCCGTTCCCTAACGTGTCCTGCCGGGCCCCGCGGGCACCCCCACGCCGCTGACAGACCCGGGTGCCGGAACACGGAAGCGATCGCCTTCCGCGAACTGACGCTCTTTCTGGGTAACGCCATGGTTCTTCGGGAGCAAGGATATAGAGTTGGAAAACCGATCCGTTCATAACATTTAAAAAGGAAACGCTTCGCCACCGCGTGGAACAGTGATGAGGGGATGGCTGCCAATGCGGCGATGTCCCTGGTGAATCGGCGGAAACCGTGACAGTGACGTGATCACGGAAGACGATGTCGTCGTCATGTGCCGCGCGCCGAAAGGATGTATGTACGGTACCGACTCCGCGCATCGATGGGCGGCGAGTCGCTTGAAGATGGAGTATGGTCTTGGGACGGCGCGAGAGGGTCGCGCCACTTGCGTTCGCAAATGGCGTCACGCCAACTGATCGACCGACGTGGTGGCGCGTCCGAAGGGCAGCGGCAGGGTGAACTCGACACCATGACCGCTGGGCACGTCGTTGGGTGACCCAACCAGACGGTTGACGAGGTCGTAGGCGCGGACGCCATTTTGGGTTTCCAGTTCGGTCGGGATTCGTGTATTGCTGGTTCCGTCCGGGCTGGTGGCCGCACGGGACAGGGCTTGCGCGCCATCTCTGGTCCGCGCGGCGGGATCACGAGATGCCACGTCACCGACAACGGTCCCGTCGTCGTTGACGCGCGTCTGGGTTACGCTGTCCGTGCGCTGACCGAGAACCTGGGCAAGGAAACCCAGGGCGCCGGACAGCAGGGAGACGCGCCCGGTTGCCAACGCGCCGAACAGGCCGCGCAGGCCCGATCGCTGAGCGTCGCGCGAGGCCGTGGGATTGTCCACGGGCCCCGAGGTGCCGGCTTCCGGGTTTGGTCGATCGTCCCGCGCCTGATCCCCTGGGGACGTCCTGGTTTGGTCACGCGTGTCCACGCCGCCACGGCCGATGGCGGTCGTCGCGTCCTGAAAGGTGAGATCGAGCCGTCGAAATGCCGACAAACCGGCCGCCGCGCCGGCATCCTGGTCAAGGAGGGATCGGCGCGCACCGGCGGCCTTCCCCGTCTTGGGGGGAGCGACCGACTGACTAGGCGCGGTCCCCTGAGGCAATCCAGGAACAGTCATGAAGCGTTCTCCGCCACGCCCGCGCTGTGGACGGTCCTGCCACGACAACCCTTCCGCGAGGCGTCACCATCCAAACCTGACAAAACCGTCCAGCATGCCAACCCGCGCCAGACAAATCCTCCTAACAAACCGTAAATCACACCACGGCCTGTGCGGAAGCAAAAACTGACGATGCCACCTTTGGTTTTTTTGACCCAGGTGTCGAGTCGCCATCCATAGAGAAGGACGTGGGGGAACCAGCGCGCCGCGTCAACTGGCCAGTTCGCGTGATCGACGCGTGGCGGCCAAGATCGCGTCTTTCATCAATGGTTGCAGGCCGCGCGCTTGGTCCATCAGTACATCCAAGGCCGCGGCCGTGGTGCCGTTCGGGCTGGTGACGTTGCGGCGCAGGGTGGCCGGGTCCTCGGTGGCCTGATCCAGCAGGGCACCGGCTCCGGCGACGGTGGCCCGCGCTATGTGTGCCGCCAGGTCCGGCGGCAGGCCGGCCTGAACGCCAGCCTCGGCAAGCTGTTCGGCAAGCAAGAATACATAGGCGGGGCCGCTGCCAGACACGGCGGTGACGGCGTCGATCAGGGCTTCGTCCTCGATCCAGGCGACGTCGCCGACGGCGCGCATCAGCGCTTCGCACAGCGCGCGCCCCAGGGGGGTTACGCACGCGTTGGCGCAGGCCACGGTCATGCCCCTGTGCACGGCGGCGGGGGTGTTGGGGATGGTGCGCACAACCGGCGCGCTCGGTCCCAGCAGGCGTTCAAAACAGGCGATCCGCCGGCCCGCCGCCACCGAAAGGAACACCGTCTGCCCGCCGCCCAGCGACTGGTAGGCGGGGACCACCTGATCCATGATCTGCGGCTTGACGGCCAGAACCACGACGTCGGGCGCGGAGGCATCGGTCAGGGCCGAGGGGGCGGTCGCCACTCGTACCCCGTCCGCCAGGACGGAGGCGTTCGGATCGATCACGGTGACATGGGTCGGCGGCAGTCCGCGTTGCAGCCAGCCCGTCAACAGGGCGCCGCCCATCTTGCCGGCACCAACCAGCCATATCCGCGCGGCGCCAAGGGTCGCGCGATGCAGCGGACCGGCGGCGCCAGGCTTGGTGACGTCTGGATGAGCGCCGTCAGGTGTGAAGCTTCCTCCAGCGGACGGGGTGCCGGTCATGCGCTCAAGCCTCGCCGGCGGTATCCAGGAGTGCGGCGGCGATGGCCTCGGCGGGGCTTTTGCCGCCCCAGATCACGAACTGGAAGGCTGGATAGAAGCGGTCGCATTCACCGATGGCGATTTCCATTAACTCCCGCGCCTCGTCGGCGGCGATGCGTCGCTCGCCCAACAAGATGGTGTGGCGGAACATGGGCGCGCCTTCCTCCGTCCACAGCGCGAAATGGCCCAGCCACATGCGTTCGTTCAGGTGCGCGAGCAATTCGAACACCGCCGCGCGACGCCCCTCGGGCACACGCATGTCAAAGGCGCAAGACAGGTGCAGGGCGCCCAACTCCTCGGACCAGGCCAGGAACAACCCCAGATTGCACCACTGGCTGGGAACCTCCACCACCATCTCGTCTTCGCCGCGACGGTCGAACACCCACTCCTTGACGGACAGGAACTGCTCAATGAGGTCGAGGGGGTTGACGGGTTTCGAGTCGGCCCGGATCGCCGTGATGGTCATCGCGCCCTCCCAAGATGGACGGGTTGCCGACGGCCGAACGCCGGGCCCCGATGTGTCCCCCGCGCCGGATGGGTCGCCGACTCGCGCCGGCGATGGTTCCTGGGTGGGGTCACGCCGACCACCCAGAGCGGCGGAGTCGTCTCCCCGCTAAGGATCCCGTTCCCACGGGGCCACATCAAGATGTGGGGTCCGTTATCTGTCCCGACCACCAGAACACCATGTCAAAGGACCCGCGCGAGCGCAAGGTCCACGGCGCGGCGGGTGGCGTGAAAAGATCGTGACATGATGACCCTGTCTCCCCCCCTGTTCCCGTTAGCAGGGTTCGCGGGCCGTAAGCAAGCCGTGCAAACGGCCTATGCCTCGACGCGGATGCGGGTATCACGGAACGGAGAGGGAGACAAGGCCCGAAACCGACGTCTCCAGGGTGATCGCATTTGAACAGCGATACTCGATCTGTCATTGCGAGGAGCGTGAGCTCCGAAGTATCCAGGGCACCCGGCACGACCTCCGCCCCTGGATTGCGTCGCCCGCGTCTTATGACGCGGGCTCGAAATGGCGTCTTACGGGTATCGTCGCCAACCATGCCGCCTGTGATGTCTGGTGCGATGGTTGTTTGCTCCGGCAGGCCAAACCCTTTCGGTCCATATGCAATCACCCCGCCGACGTCGCGGACCGGGACGGTCGGGGGAACGGCCGCTTCGGGTCCTCGGGATGAGGTCCCGTTTTAAATGGGACGTCCTCACTCGGACCCTCTGAAAGGTGCAAAAAGGACCCCGCTTGGCGCACGGAACCGTCGCTCGCGTCCACCTGGCCCCCTCGCCCAGAGCCGTTGCGCGGACGAAGCCGCGATAGCGGTTGCGGGCTGGGCTGGCCTGGGATGGGGCTGGGCTGGCCTGGCCGGTGGTGGCGGACCACCGGTCAGGCGTTGTCAGGGTCGTGACCTTGCGCCGCTTCCAGGGCGGCCAACCGGGCGGCCAGGCGCTCGTTCTCGGCCCGCGCCTCGGCGGCCATTTCATGAACCGCCTCGAACTCCTCGCGGGTCACCAGGTTGAGGTCCTGAGCCGTGCGCTCCACACGCTGCCGCACCAGGTCCTCGATCTCGCTGCGCAAGCCACCCAGCGCTCCCAGGGCACCGCCGGCGACGCGGCTCAGGTCATCGAGAATCTTCGGCCCGCCGTTGGACATGATGAGGTCTCCTTAAGCTTGAATTGCCTTGTGTATGGCTTGTCCGGGGGAAATTCGGTGACCTGCCTGGGCTGGGCGCTACCCTCGTGGCCCCTACGAACCGGTCCGGCTGGCGATGACGCCAGGAATATGGGACCGGCGGCGAGCGCTGGCAACAGCGCGCATCGGGCGGGCGCTCAAGGCGCGCCTGGTCTGGCCGGGAGAGCCGGATCCGGCTCGTGGTCGGCGCCGCCGCGCCTGGCTTGATCCGGGCCGGCGTCGACGGGCCATCCGCTCAGGCGACGGCCCTCGGCGGCGGCTTGCCCAGCCATCCGGAAGAAGGTGGCGATCTCGGCGGCTGTGGCGGCGCAAGCGGTGGCGTCACGGGCGGCGCGGGCCAGGTGGGTGCCGATCTCGCGGCGCCACTCCTCATGGCGCGCCAGACGCAGCGCCAGGTTGACGAAGTGAACCCGGTCGCGGGCGATGAGGTCAGGCACCCCCCACTGTCGGTAAACACCCGCGATGACCTGACCGCCTGGCATGGGGCCGGGCAGGGTGACGCTGGGCACGCCCAGTGCCAGGGCCTCCAGGACCGTGGAACCCGCGCAAACCTCCTGGGTGTCGAGCACACAGTCGGCGACGCGGGCCAGCCCGAGAAGGTGCGCGCGCCGGTCCAGAGGCAGCACCCGCACCCGCTCGATGATGTCCACGCCGCCCGCGCGGCGGCGCCAGCGGTCCAGCAACCGAGTCACCGGACCCCGGTGCGGACCGCCGGGCAGCAGCAGAAGACCCTGGGTGTCGCGCCGCAGGAGATCGATCCAAAGACCGTCGTGGGCGGGATGGAACCGCGAGGGGCCGGCCGGCACAAGGTAGAGACGGGCCGACTCCGCGGGCGGCAAGCCCAGGTCTTGGCGGCGAATGTCCGCGCACGCGGGGGACGCGGACAGGCGCATCGGGAGGCCGCGCAAGCGAATCAGGCGTTCGCTGTGGCGTGCCTGGGCCTCGGGGCCATCCCATGCCTGTGCGGTCAGCACGTAGTCCATGGTGGGCAGGCCCGTGGTGGCCGGGCGGCCGCACACCATGGCCTGCACCGGTGCCAGCCGTCCGAACACCAGCGCCCAGGTGAGCGGGGTGGCCATCGGGTCCACGGCCAGCACGCCATCCGGCCGAAGCGCCGCGATCATCGCCCGTGCCTGATCCAGGTCGTCCGGCAGGGTGGATGGTGTGTTGGCGTCGGGCGCGGTCGGCGGGAGTTCCGCCGGGCGCAGAACCTGGACCGACAGATCGGTCCGCTCCGCCAGCGCCGAGATCAGCCCGTCCACCACGGGCGCGAGGCTGTCGGGCGCCGACCGCGCCGCCGGTCGCAGCACCACCAGACGCAGCGGTGTGTCAGCGGCGGGCGGCAGGGTCAGCCGCGCCGTGTGGTCAAGGCGCGGGCACAGGCGCCGCACCGCGTGGGTCAGGCGAGCCATGATGGCGACATTGTCACGACCATGGCCATCGAGCATTTCCGGCGAGATGGCCAGGACGTCCAGTGGATCGGCGCCTGGGTTGGACCGGGCCGGCGCGCGCTCCAGCGCGTCCAGGTCGATCAAAAGGCGTTCTCGCGCGGCGTCCACGGCCGCTTCGGTAGCGGGCACAGCGGCCAGGTGCAGGGCGCGGCGCACCCTGACGGCCGGGTCGGGTGCCAGCCGGAGGCGTCGATCCAGCAGGGTCCGGGCCGCGGTGGTGTTCCCCTGGCGCTGCCGCACCTCGGCCAGGGCATCGTAAGCGGCCGGCAGCGCGGGATCGTTGGCGATGGCCCGTTTCAGCGCCGTGGCCGCGGCCTCGCCGGGGCCGAGGGCGATCGCGGCATGTCCCAGCGCCAGCCATGACGCGCCGTCCCCGGGCGCCAGGCGGGCGGCCCGTCCGCGCCAGCGGATGGCGTCCGTCAACTGTCCCGCGTGCAGATGCGCGGCCCCGAGGGCGCCGGCCGCACCCGGCGTATCCGGGCATAGCGCCACCGCCAGCCGCGCGTCGGCAAGGGCGCCGTAGGGGTCGCCCTGGGCACGCCGGGCGCTTGCCCGGGCCAGGCGCGCGCCCAGATGATCCGGCACGCGCGAGAGGGTATCGGTCAGGCGTTGCTCGGCGCGGTCACGCCGGCCCATGGCCAGCAGCGCGTTGGCGTGGCGCACCAGGGCGGCGGGGTCGGGCCGCAGGTGCGCGGCATGGGCCAGGCAGCGTTCGGCCTCGCGATGCAGGCGCCGTTCCGCCGCCACCAGCCCGAGGTCCTGCCAGGGCTCGGCCCGCGCCGGATCGAGGGCGATGGCCGTGGCCAGGGAGGCGGCGGCTTCGGCGCGACACCGGAGGGCCCGCCAGGCATGGGCCAGGTTGGTCTGCAGGAGCGCGTCGGCGGGGGCGAGGTGGCGGCTGCGCTCCAGGAGGCGCAAGGCCATCTCGGCCTGGCCTGTCTGAAGCGCGGCGGCGCCCAGCATGTGCCAGCCGTCCGCCAGGCCGGGATCCAGGGCCACCGCCCGGCGATAGCAGGCCAGCGCCTCGGGGATCCGCTTCTCCTTGTGGTGGCGCAATCCCTCGACCAGAAGCGCGCGTGGCGTCGGACCTGGCGGCACCGCCGGAGAAGGAGACCCCGGGGCGGGGCGCCGGGAGGATGCGGTCATGTCGGGCATGGGCGATCGTGTGCGGACCTCTTGCGGCGGCCGTCTGGCGACGGGCGAGGATCGCGGGTATTGTCACCCGCCGATGGCGGCGGGTCAAACGGCGCCCGTTTCCGTCGATGGGCCGATGTGCGCCCCCATCGAGGCCGGGGCGGGCGCGCCGGTGCCGGTTCCTCTTGCCCGCCAGGTGATCCGTGGTTCCGTCCCGTTCCGAGCACTCTTTTGACGTCAGTGTCCTTATTGTGTCCCATGACAGCGCCGCCTTGGCCACGCGGGCGCTGGATCATCTCGCGGCGCAGACCTGGACGGCGTTCGAGGTCGTCGTGGTCGAGAACGGGACCGGAGGGGCCGCCTGGGCCCAGGAGCAGGCCGCCTGCCTGCCGTTTCCCATGACCGTGTTGGAGCCGGGCCGAAACCTGGGCTTCGCCGCGGGGACCAATCTGGCGGCCCGACACGCGCGCGGGCGTTGGCTGGCCTTGCTCAATCCAGACGCGTTTCCCGAACCGGGATGGCTGGCGGCACTGATGGCGGCGACGCGGCGGCATGTTCCGGGCACGGCCTTCGGGTCGGTGCAGGTGGACGCCGCCGACCCGGCGCGACTGGATGGCATCGGCGACTGCTGGTGCCCGGCCGGGATCGCTTGGCGGGGCGGCTATAAGGGGGACCGCGCGACCCTGGTGCCCACCGCCGATGTGGGCGTGTTCGGCCCTTGCGCCGCCGCCGCCCTTTGGGCGCGCGCCGACTTCGAGGCTCTGGGCGGCTTCGAGGCGCGCTTCTTCTGTTATGGCGAGGATGTGGACCTGGCCGTGCGGCACCGGTTGCGGGGGGGCCGTTGCGTGACCGTCGCCAACGCCATCGTGCATCACCTGGGCAGCGGCACCACGTCGCGCCATGGCGCCTTTGGCATCTACCATGATCGCCGTAACATGCTCTGGGTGTTTGTCCGCACAACGCCGGCCGTCTGGCTGCCGTGGCTGCTGCCGTTGCATGCTCTCGGGCATGCGGCCATGCTGGCGCGGGCGGCGCGTCATGGGGCCGGCGGCGCGGCCTGGCGCGGGATCAGGGACGGTCTGGCCGGCCTGTGGGGGCCGGAGGGCGTGCTTGCCCAGCGCCGCGCCGTCCTGGCGACCCGGCGCGTTTCCCTTGGGGCCCTGGCCCGGGCCCTGACCTGGAATCCGCTGCGGTTGCTGAGGCGCGCCCCCAAGCACTGGCCAGTATCGTCCGAGGAGGCCAGGCATGACTGAGGCATGGCCCAACCCTCCCAAAGCGGTGCCGCCGCCACGGTGCCCCGGGACGCCGCGTCACCACTCTTTGGGACCGGTGGCGGCGGTGGTCGTCACCTACAATCCGGCGGCCGGCCTCGGCGATCGGCTGGCCCGGCTGGCGGCGCAGGTGGATGCCGTGCTGGTGGTGGACAACGGATCTGCGTCGGAAACCGTGACGGCGCTGGAGGCGGTGGCCGAGGCATCGCCAACGGTGTCGCTGATCCTCAATCCCGACAACCTGGGGCTCGCGGTGGCCCAGACCCAGGGTATGGGCGCGGCGCTGGCGGCCGGCTTCGCCTGGCTGCTGCTGATGGACGACGACAGCACCCCGGCGCCGGACATGGTGGCCGAACTGACCCGCGTCGAGGCCCTGCGTCCCGGTGTTTTTGGTCTTCTCGCGCCCCGGCTGCGCTATCCGGAGAGCGGGCGCGTTCCGGGCTTCATCACCGAGCACGGCCGGGGACTATGGCCCCGCAAGCGGCCGGCTCCCGAGAGCGGGCTGCTGGCCGATCCCGCCTTCGTCATCGCCTCGGGCTCGCTGGTGCGCGCCGAGGCCGCGCGCGCCGTGGGACCGATGCGCGCGGACTTCTTCATTGACTACCTTGACGTGGAGTACTGTTTCCGCCTGCGCGCCGCCGGCTTGCGGATGGCGGTGGTCGGCGAAGCGGTGCTGGACCACGCCTTGGGGCGTCAAGCCGCTCATAGGGTCCTTGGCCGGACCATATGGTGCAGCCATCATTCGCCGTTCCGCTGTCACGCCATGGCGCGCAACCGGCTCAGGTTGTGGTGGGACTGGGGGGCGCGTCATCCCGGCTGGATGGTCCAGGACATGCTCGCCCTTGTGTTCCAGCTCTGGCGGGTGCTGGCCCTGGAAGAGGATGGCCGGGCGAAGGCCGCCGCCATCCTGCGCGGGCTGCGGGATGGGGCGGGGCTCAGCCGGCGCCGTTCCCGCGAATGAGGCGGCGGCGCAGCCAGCCAGACAGTCCATCCATGGCCACCACCAGCATGATGGTCAGGATGATGATGTAGAGCGTGTTCTCCCAGTCGCGGGAGGTGCGCATGGTCTCCACCAGCACCAGGCCGATACCGCCGGCCCCCAGGGCGCCGATGACGGTCGCCGAGCGCATGTTGGATTCCAGGTAGTACAGGCCCTGGGACACAAACACCGGCAGGATTTGCGGGATCACACCAAAGCGATAGCGCTGCCATCGGTTGGCGCCGGTGGCCTGGACGCCCTCGACCTGCTTCCTGTCGATGTTCTCCAGCGCCTCGGAGAACAGCTTGCCCAGGCTGCCGGTGTCGGTGAAGGCGATGGCCAGGGCGCCGGTCAGCGGCCCCAGGCCGAAGGCGCGGATGAAGATCAGCGACCAGATCAGCATG
>JANQGN010000596.1 GCA_028277295.1 Rhodospira sp. | reverse complement strand
TTCATGGCCACGGGCAAGACCGCCCTGGCCTTCGGCCATTTCACCCACAGGACCCGCTCGAAAAGCTGGACGCGGCCGCGCCATGTGATCGCCAAGGTGCTCCATCAGGCCGGGCGCGAGCAGCGCTGCCGGTTCCTCGTCACTTCGCTGGACTGGAACTCCCCGCGGGTGGCCGAGGCCCTGCGCGAGGCCCGGGACGCCTGGGAAGGGGACGGCCAGACGCCGCCCCGCGACCTGATGCCCCGCGTGATCTACGAGGCCATCTACTGCCCGCGCGGCGACATGGAGAACCGGATCAAGGAGTGCCAGCTGGACCTGTTCGGCCACCGCGCCTCCGCCCATGCCTTCAAGGCCAACCAGACCCGGCTGATCCTGGCCGGCTTCGCCTATGTGCTGATGACCCAGTTGCGTCTGCGCCCTGACGGGCACCGACCTGGCCAGGGCCGCGCCCGGCACCATCCGCCAGAAGCTCCTCAAGATCGGCGCCCGGGTCATCACCTCGGTGCGGCGGATCAGGATCGCCATGCCCGATGCCTGTCCCACCCAGGGGATCTTCTTCACCGCCTGGCGATCCTTGGCGCCTCCGTAAGCCTGCCTCCCCCGCCGAAAACAGAGAACGCGAGCAACTTCCTCAGGAAGAACGGCTCCGTTTGTCTTTTCCCTGAAATTTTTTCGTTTATTAGTTGTGCGCGCGCGACCATATGCCCAGTTTCGCCGTCCGCCCCTCCCGGGCCGCGCACGAGACCCCGGAAAAACCCCGACCGACGGCCGAAATCGGGCCGCCGGACCCGCCGAAAAAAGTCCGGTGACGGATCCGGGATCACCAGTCAATCTTTTGAACAAGTTCTTTTATGTCCTCCCGCTCTTGTTGAGCGTACACATCGTTGCACCCCCTTTGTTGAATTTACACGATGTCCTTCGATGAAAGAGTTGGCTCACTCGCATTAACCAATACTCTCGATGTCTTGTCCTGAGTGACTCTTGATCAGGGCAAGGGCATCCTCCATGGTTCTCGTTTTCCCAATCTGCGTGTCTCCTCCCAAACCACCGCCTTTATAGACGTAGATCGTGCCCGAAGACTCAGACACATAGTAGAGATTGCTGCCTCCGCCTTTGACAACTACCTTCTTTTTTGCCATTGCACCTTCCCTTCTTATTTCATCATTTCGTTTCGCTCGACTCGGAGAAAGCCAGTCTTCAAACTATTCTTACATGATAAACGGGTCCATCTATTCTTCGTTCCATTTCATTCTTCTTGAGAGCTTCTATTGGATTGCCGTCATATGAGTACGAGAATCAGAATGGCGAGTGTAACTTCTAATCCCGCCAAGAGCCTCCAAGAAGATCGGCGCCATTCATCCCTTGATGAATAGAGTTCAATCAGCGGACGCATCTTTCCGTTCCCTTCGTAGTTCTTATCGAAAGCGAACTCGACGGGCCCATGACCGCGCTTGTTCTTTATCGTCGGGTCTTCGCCCAGCTCAAGAAGAAGCTTGGCGGTCTCGAGATCCGTGCGATCGGTGTGTGCCGACCGGACCGCCCAGTGCAGTGCGGTACCGGAAAAATCGCTCCAGCTAGGAATGCCATGGACCCGGTTTACATCTGCGCCGCGAGACGCAAGCAACCGGATCGCCGCCTTGTGGTTCGCTGCAATCGCCGGAAAAAGGGGTGGCAATGCTCCCGCGGCGCCGTTGGGATCAGCCCCACGATCAAGAAGGAAGGTCACAATCTGTTTCCATTGCGGCGGCAGTTCGCGGTTGAAGACTGCCCCTGTTAGGGCGGCGTGGCTTCCCTTGTTAAGGTTTGCGCCATGCTCGACGGCGTGCTTTACTAGGTCAAAGCGACCTGCATAGGCCAATAGCAGCGACACTGGTGTAAATCCTTCTGGAGTCGGTTCGTTAATAAACACCCGTTCGCTGAGCAGTCGCCGGATCACGGCTTCTGCCGAAGCGTCACCCTTGCTAAGTCGCCCGATGACCAATCCGTCGAAAACAGTGTGACCCTGCTTATAGTAAGCGTTATAGCTGTCTCTCTTGAGAAAACGTTGATATTCGCGAAGGATCTCCGTTTCGTTGCTTCGGAAGAAGGAGATCGCGCCATCGGCGGCGTTCTCGGCCAGCAAGCGGGCAAACTTAGAGAACTTAATTTGCCTCGTCTCTCTAGGGGCCTCCTGCCGCCAGGCGATCGCCTTCTGTGTTATGATGCATGCCGCTATTCTCACGACCTATGTTACCAGCCCTTTGAGGCCTGTAAACCCGGATTCGTCACCGGGTTTTGGGCGGTATCAGGTCAGGGACGCGCACGCCTTCCTTGAGTCCATCGGAGTCACGCCATGAGCACCATGACCTACAAGGGCTACAGCGCCCGCGTCACCTTCGACGCCGAGGACGACCTGTTCGTGGGCCATATCGCCGGCATTCAAGACCCCGTCGGCTTCCACGCCGACACCGTGGCCGGCCTCAAGGCGGCCTTTCATGAAGCGGTAGACGACTACGTCGAGACCTGCGCCAGGGCCGGCAAGCCCCCGCAGAAGCCTTACTCCGGCAACGTCATGGTCCGCATCGATCCCGACGTGCACCGGCGCGCCGCCATCGCGGCGGAGGTCACGGGCAAGAGCCTGAACCAGCGGACGGAAGAGGTCCTCCGCAAGGCGGCCGGATAGGCGGGCGGCCCGACCCGACGCCGGGGTGCGGTGCGGCCAAGGCGTGGGGCCTCTCACGGCCCCTCAAAACCGGCAATATCTTGCCGGTTTTCGGCCGGCACGAGGCGGAGGTTCAGGGCGGCGCACAGGCGGAACAGGGCTTCCGCGCCGATATCGCGCCGGCCGGCCTCGATGTCGCGGTAGGAGCGTTCCGACAGACCGACGGCGGCGCCGGCCTCCGCCTGGGTCAGACGGAGGGCTTTTCGGCGGCGGCGGATCAGGGCATGCAGGGCCAGGTAGTCCCCGCGCCAGCCGGCCGCGCCCCGGCTCCCGCACCGCGCCTGGGTGTTCGTGCTCATCTTGTCCCTCTCCCCCGCCTCACGCGGCGACCGCCACCACCCGGAGGCGAAGCCCCAGGGCGACACCGGCCGCCTCCACCTGGTCCCAGCGGCTGGCGTGATACAGGTCCAGCAGCCGTTGCAGGCTCTTGCGGGGGATGCCCAGGCGCCCGGCTACGTCGTGCTGTGTCAGGCCCTGGTCGACCATGGCGCGGCGGATGGCCAGCTTGGCGGAGACCAGGCCGGGCAGAGCCACCCAGGCTTCCCCCTCTTGCGCGGGGGTCGGCGGCGGCAGGACCTGGTTGCGATCCATACGCCCGGACAACAGCGTCATGATGCCATCCAGGGCCATGGCCACGGCTTCTTCGTGGCTCTCACCCTGGGTGACCAGTCCCGGCAGGTCACGGCAGGTGACCACGAACCCGCCGTCGTCCTCGTCCGGGGTCAGCGTGACGGCGTAGCCGTCGAAGGTGTGTGGCGTCATCGCGTCTTCCTCTCCCAGTCAGGGGGGAGAACCAGGGCCGGGATGCCCTCCAAGGCTCACTTGAGCCCCAGGGCCTTCTTGATGCCATCCATCGTCCCCTTCTTGAGCTGCTTGCTCCCTGTTGGAAGGATCGATGTGGCACCGGTGGCCGGGTTTTCGAGGAGCTTGTGTCCGCCCTTTCCACGGGCCGGGATCACCGTGATCCCCTGCTTCCTCAGCCACCGCTCGAATTGCCCTGGTGTCATCACCCCGTTCCGCCCTTGTCGAGACCGGCATAATGCGTCATACACGACGCATACACAAGACAAAAGAGGCACATATGCCGCTTTTCTGTCGCGGGGCCATCGGCATTCCAGCTCATGACGGGCACCGTTTGGCGGCCAGGGCGTCGAGGCTGTGGCGCACGGTGTGGCGCAAGGTCGTTTTCTGGAGCATGGCCCGCAGATAGCCGGCGCGGTTTCTTATTCCTTGTCGTTCCAAGGCGATGACGGCGGCGGCAAGCGCGGCGATGCCATGGGCGCGCAAGCCCTCGGCCCACGCCGTCCCTGGCAAACCCAGGCGCCGCACCTGCCAGGATATCGCCCGGGCCAGCGGGGCGAGCGCCCAGGCCGCGTCCGCCCCGTCCAGAGCCAGAAGCTCCTCGCCGGTCAGGACCCGTTGCAGCGTCGGCGAGACCTCGACCATGTGGCGCGCCAGGTCCCGGTCTTCGGCCGTCTCGGGAGCAGTCTCGGGGGCCGTCCCGGCCTGTGGATAACCCGGCCCCTGTACAAGGTTTATCTCCTTGGGAGTCTCTGTAGGGTATTCAGGCGGACAGGGCTGTCCTCCCTGGCGGACGGTGTGGTCCTCCTCCTGGTCCTCCTGGTCCTCCTCGGCCGGCGTCTGCCGCGCCGCGTCCGCGTCCACCTCCGCGTCCGCCGCCGCCATGGCCGGGGTGTCGGCGCGCGGTTGGCGCTCGGCGTCCAGCTCGGCGGTGAGGGCGGCCTCGGCCTGGCGGAGGGTCTCCAGGCGGCCGGCGACGGGCCGCAGGTCGAGGCCAGCCAGATCGCTGCGGCGGTTGGCCTGGTTGTAGACCCGCACGATCCAGCGTTCG
>JANQGN010000581.1 GCA_028277295.1 Rhodospira sp. | reverse complement strand
TGGACGGCATGGACCTGAACCGCGTCGGCCGCGACGGCCTGGGCAGCCACTACGCCGGCCCCGAGGCCGCCGATGCCACCTGGAAGGCCCTGTCGCTCTTCCTGGCCAAAGGCGGTACCGGCCTGTTCCTGCGCCCGGCCACCGAGATGAAATGCGCTGGCGCGCCGCTCAAGTACACCTTCCTGGCCGATGATCACTTGCGCGACCGGGGCAGGCGCGAGGACTCCCATATCATCTACGCGGCCCATTCCAAGGCGCTGTTTAGCGTGCCCATCGTCGCCGAGAAGGTGCGCATGCTGTTTGACGATCGCGGCTTCGACGTCCGCTACCAGCATGTCATGACAGGGATCGACCTGGGCCGGAAGGAGGTGACCTTCGCCACGCCCGATGGGCCCAAACAGATCGGTTATGATTTCGTCAATGTCATCCCGCCCATGCGCGCGGCCGCCGCCGTGCGCGACAGTGCGCTCCCCTGGCAGGAGGGACCGTTCGCCGCTGATGGCTGGATCGAGGCCGACAAGCACACCTTGCGCCATCCCCGCTTTCCCAACGTGTTTGCCGTCGGCGACGTGGCCGGCGTGCCCAAGGGCAAGACGGCGGCCAGCGTCAAATGGCAGGTGCCGGTCGCGGTCGATCACCTGGTGGCCCAACTGGATGGCAAGGACAGCGACGCGGTCTACAACGGCTATACCTCCTGCCCGCTGATCACCCAGATGGGCCGCGCCATGCTGGTCGAGTTCGACTACCGCAACAACCTGACGCCTTCGTTCCCAGGCGTGGTGGCGCCCCTCGAAGAACTCTGGGTCACCTGGGTGATGAAGACCATCGCCCTGAAGCCGACCTACGTCGCCATGCTGAAGGGTGAGGCGTGAGGTCGCGGCGCCGTGTCTCGTGCATGGTGAATGACATGGGACTCACCCACCATGCTCTAAGAGCCCGTCCGGAAAGTCTCGAAAACCTCAATATAGTGTGGCTTGTTCCCCGAACAGCATACCGTATGCGGTGCACTTCAAGGCTTTCCGGACAGACACTAAGATTTTGATTTTAAAGCAAATCGTCCCCAAAAAGGTCTTCCAGGGCGATTCGTTCCGGATCGCTCGGGACGTGCTCAAGGTGCGCCCAACAAGACAAGCAAGCCGGGACGAGCAAACAGGGAGAAAACCAGATCATGCAATCCTTCGATATCGCCGTGTTCGTGTCCGTGTTCCTGGAAATGATGGGGAACATTCTTTGGGTGCTGGTGGCCCTGGCGGTCATCGGCATCGCCGGCTTCGTGTTCGTGGTCCTGCAGGAGAAGACCTTGGTCAGCCGCCGTTTGTTGCGCTGCGAGGCCGCAGGAATCCTGGGGGGCGTCGGGGCCCTGGTGCTGATGGCCTGGGTCACCATGTCCGGCTTCACCGATGCGGGCGGCCCGGTGGACTGGTTGCTGATCGGTATCATTTTTGGCACCGGCCTGGCCGGGACCACCATCCTGACCTACGCCGTCTGGGGACTGGTCGACATGATGACCGGCCGTAGCCCGGCCACGGTCCGGACGACGGGCACCGCTTGACGCGACGGCCCGCGTGTGACCACCCATGAGCGCGAGGCGCGATGGGCGTGCCTCGAGCGAGTGGCGCGACCGTCGCGCGGGAGATCCCCTTCGTGGCCCAGGCACGTGACGTCCTTGGCGGTCCAGAGCGCACGTGCTGGCCCGTTGTCCTGACCCTGGTGCTGGGCGGCATGGTCGCAGCACTCCACGTGGGCAAGGTCCCGCCGGCCCTGCCCACCCTGCGCGTCGACCTGGGGCTCGGCCTGGTGCCGGCGGGCTTCGTGGTGTCCACCTTCAACGGTCTCGGCATGACCCTGGGACTGCTGGCCGGGGTGACGGCGGATCGCCTCGGCCGCCGCCGCCTCGTCGGCCTGGGCTTCCTGGCGATGGCCGTGGGGGGCCTGGCGGGCGCGCTCAGC
>JANQGN010000096.1 GCA_028277295.1 Rhodospira sp. | reverse complement strand
TTCCTCATGGGTGGCGATGCCGCGAATCAACTCGACAAGCTTCATCATCGGCACCGGGTTCATGAAGTGCATGCCGATGAACTTTCCCGGACGGTCGGTGACCGCGCCCAGCCGAGTGATGGAAATCGAAGAAGTGTTTGAGGCGACAATGCACCCGGAATTGAGGTGCGGACACAACTCGGTCAGGATTTTTTTCTTGACCGACTCGTTCTCGGTGGCAGCCTCGATCACCAGATCACTGTCGGCGAACTGGCTAAGCCCCTCGCCGGGATGAATGCGCGCCAAGCCGGCCTCTCGATCCGCCTCGGCAATCCAGCCGCGCCCGATCTGCCGGGTCATGTTGCGGGAGATCGACGACATAGCCCGATCAAGGACCGCCCGGCTCACGTCGGTCAGTTTCACCTCGAACCCGGCCAGCGCGAATACATGACTGATCCCGGTACCCATCTGTCCGGCGCCAATCACGCCGATCTTGCTGATCATCCCTTGGTCCTTGTCGCTTTCGAAGGGTGGCGGGGCCAGCACGCCGGCCCCGCCTGGGTCACCATAACAAACGCCGTGGGCGGCATCGCCCCGAGGGGCGACGTCCGCGCCGAAACGACGGCTACTGCGACAGTTCGGATTTCAGCGCCGGCACGGCCTGGAACAGGTCGGCCACCAGACCGTAGTCGGCGACCTGGAAGATCGGCGCTTCCTCGTCCTTGTTGATGGCCACGATGACCTTGGAGTCCTTCATGCCGGCCAGATGCTGAATCGCCCCCGAGATGCCCACGGCCACATAGAGTTCGGGCGCCACGATCTTTCCGGTTTGGCCCACCTGGAAGTCGTTGGGCGCATAGCCGGCATCCACGGCCGCGCGGCTGGCGCCCACCGCGCCCCCAAGGGCATCGGCCAGCCCCTCGATCATGGTGAAGTTCTCACCCGAGCCAACGCCTCGGCCGCCCGAGACCACCACGCGGGCGCTGGTCAACTCTGGACGCTCGGACTTGCTCAGCTCCTGCCCCACGAAGGACGACAGCCCCGGATCCTCGCCCGGCGCCAGGTCCTCGACCGGCGCGGCCCCATCACCGTGCGGCACCTTGTCGAACGACGCGCCGCGCACCGTGACGACCTTGGTGGCATCCGCCGACGTGACGGTGGCCATGGCGTTGCCCGCGTAGATGGGACGCACGAAGGTCTCGGCATCGACCACCCCGGCGATGTCGGACACCTGAGCCACGTCCAGCAGCGCCGCCACCCGCGGCAGCACGTTCTTGCCGGTGGTGGCAGCCGGCGCGAGGATATGGCTATAGCCGTCGGCAATGCCGACGATCAAGGCGGCCATGGGCTCGGCCAGATGATGGGCGTACAGCGGCGCATCGCAGCAAAGGACCTTGGCGACCCCCTCGATCCTGGCGGCATCCTCGGCGGCCGCCCGGCAACCCTCTCCGGCCACCAGGACGGTGACGTCGCCACCAATCTGACGGGCGGCGGTCATGGTGGCCAGGGTGCCCTGCCGGATGGTGGTGTTGTCGTGGTCGGCAATGACAAGAATGGCCATGATCAAATCACCTTCG
>JANQGN010000553.1 GCA_028277295.1 Rhodospira sp. | reverse complement strand
TTTAAAAGACGGACCAACAACACCCATCAGAGCCCCGGACTTAGGGGCTCTTTCAGGGGCTGAGCGAACTCGCTCCAATTGACAGTACACTTTATTCCGTAGGTGGCCGCCCCACACGACCATGGTAGGCTTGTTAAAGGTACCATTGGGCGTTTCCGCTGTAAAGGGGGGCTCCTTGGCTGTTGTCGAAATCCGCACCCGAGGGACCCTGGTTGGCGTTCGGAATGGGCTGCTTCGCATTGGAGAGCACAACCTTCATCCCGATGACATTGACATGGTCATCGCTGAGGTTCCGGCTGTTTCCGTAACGGGGGACGCGCTCGCTTTGCTGTCCAGCGAGGGAATCGATCTTGTCATCTGCGCGCATGATCACGCCCCTCTGTCGATGCTTGTTCCCCTGCGCACCGGCGGCACGCTCTCCGCGCGAAGCGTGCGCCGGCAGGCGGGGCTATCGGCGCGGCGACGTGACGCCCTTTGGCGACAGATCGTGCAGGCAAAAATCCTGGCTCAGGCGGGCCTTCTGGAGGACACGACCCGGCGGAACGCCGGGCGGCTTCGCATGCTGGCCCGGGCGGTCACGGCGGGGGACCCGGATAACAAGGAAGCACAGGCGGCGCGACTGTACTGGCCGTGCCTGTTCGGAGACGCGTTCCGTCGTCATGCCTCGGACGACATCAACGGCATGCTCGATTTCGGCTACGCGGTGTTGCGGGCGGGCGCGGCGCGGAGCATCCACGCGGCGGGGTTGCTGCGCAGTATCGGCATTCATCACGACAACGCGGAGAACGATGGCGCTCTGGCCGATGATTTCATGGAGCCATTCCGGCCCGTGGTGGACCGGCAGGTTTACGCCATGGCGCGGGAGGGGCTTCCCATGGACCGGGCGGCCCGGCGTCGCCTGTCGGGTGTCCTGGAGTGGCCTGTTCTGTCCGGCTCGGAATGGGTGCGGCTTCGCACCGCCTTGGGTCGCCTTTCCCTGTCATTCCGCAAGGTGGTCGAGGGCGGCCCGGCCCGTCTGACCCTGCCGTCTCGCATAGGAACGAACCGCGATGCCGGAGGCCTGGAGGAAGATGTGGGTTCTCGTCTTCTATGATCTCCCGGTGACCACGCCGGCTGAACGGCGGGCCGCCACCGGGTTCCATCATTTTCTGGTCAGGGAGGGCTATGAGCGCCTGCATTTCTCCGTGTACTCACGGTATTGCGGCTCGCTGGAGCGCGCCCAGACCTTCGAACGCCGCGTCGAGGCCGCTTTACCGGCGCGGGGGTATATCTGTCTCATGCGGCTGACCGATCGCCAGATGACCAACATGCGCCGCTGGATACGTGGCGGCTATCGCCCGGACAGCGATGCCGAGTCCGCGCCGCCCGAGCAATACCAACTGTTCTGAACACCATGAGCCCGGCACCGGAGATCGGAAAAAAAAGCTTTATCCTCAACATGGTGTCACGACCAAGAGCCTACCATGGCCGTATGGGGCGGGACTACGGAACGGGGCGTCAACTTCCGGCACGCCGACCTCCAGCCTACCATGGCCGTATGGGGCGGGACTACGGAACCCTCATCGCCAGTCACGACGACAAGAGATGAGCCTACCATGGCCGTATGGGGCGGGACTACGGAACTAGACGATGCCGTCATGGACGATGTCCCGGAGCCTACCATGGCCGTATGGGGCGGGACTACGGAACCTGGTACCTGTGCGCACCCCCGGACGGGTTAGCCTACCATGGCCGTATGGGGCGGGACTACGGAACGACACAGGCACCCGCACGGATCACGTCATCAGCCTACCATGGCCGTATGGGGCGGGACTACGGAACGCCGCGCCCAATGCGGATACGTCCCAAGATCGAAACCGAGGCTGATTTGATGCAAATTTTTCTCAAGGCGTCCGCGCTTGTGAACTTGATCCCTTCTTCGCCGTTCAAGTTTTTCTCTACAAACTTGCTTTGCACAAAAGGTGAGGCGTCTTTGCTACTGGAATACCGAGACGGCCAAATGAAGAGCCGGCCATTCACGTCAAACTTCTTGACCCGAAAAAGACGATCGCAATCTTCATACGGAACCCACACATAATCTCCTTTCCTCAGCGCCATCACCAGCCGTTTTCCGTCCTGTTTCCGTGCGTCCACGCCCCCGGTCCGCATGACGTCGTACTGCGTGAGCACCCTGTGCTCCCACTTGATGGTTCCGTTTTTGAGTCGTGTCTCCCAGACCTGATACACGGCATTGTTGCCGGTCGTCGCGGCGGCTTTCGCGTTGCCCCGGAACGTCCACAGCACCCCCTCCCCATCCACCGGCTTCACGGCCGCGTGGACCGTGTTGCCCGTCAGCCCGCGCGGTCCCCAGGAGCGGTCTTCGATCACCCGCTGGCACAGCGCCCCCAGGGACGCGTCCGCGTCGATCCGACGATAGTGGTCCATGAGGCGCATGAACCGGTTCCGCATCCTGTCGGAGACGAAGCTGTCCAGCACATCGCGGACCTTGGCATCCGAGAGGGGCTTGCCCCTGTCATCCTGGAACAGCGCTGTCGCCGACTTGCGCACCTGGAGCCGCAGGGCCGGCGTGCCGTCCTTATTGACCTGCGGTCGCACGCCGTAGATGGTTTCCTGATGGAGTTCCCCGACCGTCTCGTGAGACGGGCGCAGGGACGGCCAGATATGAGGATAAGCGCGCACGATCTCGGCGCGATATCCCTCGTAGGGTTCCGGGAACGGCTGCGGCAGGTCCTGCGGCGCTGGAAGGGCATCGCCTCCCTTCCGTGCATGCAAGGTGTTGACGGCCTGAACCAGGGACCGGTCGGTGACGGCGATGACCGCCGCATCCACGAAATGATGACGATGGTCGGCCCGGTTCTTCAGCGCCGGGGCGCCCCGCAGGGCAATGTCCAAAACGGTGGCATAGGTCGCATCCGGCGGCGCGGCGGCCCGCGCCTTGTCCATCAACGTTTCCAGCGCCTTGCGCAGACGGTCGGGCTTCAGGGCCTTGACGGCGTCCTGGGCCGTCTCGTCGCACCCCAGGGCCTCTTTCGGAATGGGGAACAGATGGAAGGGCCGGACATCGGGCATCAGCTCCCAGGCCGAGCGCAGCCATGCGGTCAGGCGTCCCTGCGTGGCCACCACGCCATTGAACGGGTCATCCGGGACCACATGGGCCAGATAGCGCAGGGCGACGCGCGCGATATAGCCCGTATCGGTCAACTGACGCGGCAGGAAACCTTCGCCATCGTCCTCGACCACGTCCTTCGCGGCACGGGCGCCGGCCTTGTCCTGGAACCGCCATCCCAGCAGCTTGTGTGTGTCCGCATCGAGCGAGGCCAGGAAATGGTCGCGCTCGTCGGTCCAGCCCGGGACGCTCCCGAAGGCTTCCCAGGGGGTTCGGTCGCCCTTGGTCCGGTTTGCCTCGGCCACGCACAAGACCATGTTGCCGTCGCTGTCCCAGCCTCCCCTGGACAAGGGAATGACATGGTCGATCTCATAGCGTTCCGAAAACAGGTCGGCCCCGGATATGCGCGCGCCCGTATAGGGACAGAGTTTCTGCTGACGGGTCCACAGCCGCCAGCGGCGACGGCGTTCCCGGGCATTGCGCATCCATCCGCCCTGGGCGCGGATTTCCGCGTCGATCTCCGCGTTTTCCCGCTCCCGGTCGGCTTGCTGACGCAGGCGCCGCTTGCGTTCATCCGCCCCCGCCTTCAGTTCCCGCGTTGTTTCCACCACGATCAGGCGGGGCGGCTGGCCGTAGCGGTCGATCAGGGCGTTGACGACCTTGCGCACCTCGTTGAGGGCGATGTGAACCGAGATATTGCCGATGCGTCCGTAGTAGATCTCCGGATGATTGTGGTGTTTGGGGTCGTGGGTGCCATCCATGCCGACCTCCGGCATGACCTCGGCGTAGTAGGGCAGCCGGGCCAGCCGCAGGGCCGGCCGGCGATCACTGTGGTCGCGGCCCGTCGCCGCGCGCACGGCCTCATGCCAGGGAACCCCGGGCGCCAGGTGATCGGTGATCATCCGCGCCGCCCTGGCCGAGACCGACAGGCGCCCCGTGGGCAGGTCGAACTGAACGACGTCGGCGACGGCTTCGGCCGTCTCCTGGTCGGTCAGGCGCAGCGGCCCGGCCGGGTCGAGGCACAGGGCCAGCAGGTCGCGCCGGTCCTGGCGTTTGCTCCAAAGGGCCAGGAAGACGACATCGCGGTCTTCCAGCGACAGGTCGGCCCAGGCCGGAACCAGCGCCCCCAGGCAGGCGTTGGTCTGGTTGCCCTGGATCATGCGGGCAACCGCCTTGCCGCCGCCGGCCACCGTCTCGATGGTGAACTTGGTGCGCCCGACGCCGATGGTCTGCCGGAAGGTTGGCCAGGGCATGCCTCGGCATGTGTCCAGCAGGGTCACCGCCGTGGCGTGCTCGTCGGCCGTCAAGGGTCTGTCGGGGTCGAGCGGCCCTTGCGGAATCCGCAGGTTGGCCAGGGTCTGCAACAGAATGTAGTGCTGGGCCGACGGAAGCGCTCGAAGACAGCGGGTCTCCCCAGCCAGGAATTCACAAGGCCCTTCGTCCTTGAAGCGCAAGGGGCGCTGTTCCAGAACCAGCGCGGCGATCTCCTCCCAGTCCAGATTGGGAAAGGCCGCCGCCTGCGTGTCACGGATGGCGGCCAGTTCCTCGGCGATCAAGGTCCGGGTTGGGGCATAGACTCCGTCGATATCGTGACGGTTGTAACGCATGCGGACCGGGCGGCCGCTGTCCAGGTCGGACGCCAGAAGCTCGCCCACGGTGCGCTTGCTCTCGGCGTGCAGGCGCTTGCGCAGGG
>JANQGN010000479.1 GCA_028277295.1 Rhodospira sp. | reverse complement strand
TTGGGAATAGAAAGTGCGATCTGTCGCCCATGGGAGCAGAACCCTCACGCCTCAAATGCGATCACCCGGCCCAAGAACGTGACCTGACACGGTGCACGAAACGGCGCACGGGGCTACCGTGGCACCGCCGGTTCATCACCGGCCCGGGCGATGTCCAGGAACACCTGTTCCAGGGTCTGGCGGCCGTGACGGGCGACAAGAGCGGCCGGCGGACCGTGGTCGTGGAGGCGCCCGCCCTTCATGATGATCACGTCATCGCACAGGCGCTCCACCTCGGCCATGTTGTGCGAGGCGAGGAAAATGCTCGCCCCGGTCCGCTGGCGCCACGCCTCCAGATAGCCGCGCACCCAATCGCCGGTATCCGGATCCAGCGAGGCGGTGGGCTCGTCCAGCAACAGCAGCACCGGATCATTGAGCAACGCCTTGGCCAGCGCGACCCGGGTCTTTTGCCCGGCCGAGAGCTTGCCGGCGGGGCGATCAAGCAAGTCCGAGAGGTGCAGGTCGGCGGCCATGGCCGTGATGCGCGCGCGCAGGCCCCGGATGCCATAGAGATGCCCGTAAACGGTCAGGTTCTCGCGTACGGTCAGGCGGTGCGGAAGGTCCACATAGGGGGACGAGAAGTTCATGCGGGCCAGCGCCAGGTGGCGATCGGTGGTCATGTCCCGGCCCAGCACCCGCAAGGTCCCCGCCGTGGGCAGCAGCAGGCCAACGATCATGGAAATGGTGGTGGTCTTGCCGGCGCCGTTGCCGCCCAGCAAGGCCACCGTCTGGCCGGGCCGGACCGCCAGATCAATTCCGTCCACGGCCGTCACGGTCTTTCCCCCGGGGCCTTCAAACCGCTTGGTCAAACCCTGGGCCTGGATCACCAACGCGTCCGCCTCACCCATACCCGTCCACCGCTCCTTCCCGTCGTCCAATCCATCCCGTCGCCTTACCGGCGCGGCTTGCGCGGCGCCGGAGCCGGGTCCGGGTCCGGGTCTGGGGTCGGGACGGCCGCGTCGATGATGTCCTGGAGGTCGTCCACGTGGCGCCCCTGAAACATGGTGATGCCCAGGTCCTGTCCCAGGGTCACCGCCCGCGGGCTGTCGCAGCGAGCCAGGACGGTGCGCGACCCCTCTCCCGCGCGCAACCGCTGGGCCAGCGCCCGCCCCTCGTCGGTGCTCATCCGCGCCGGCAAGTCCGGGGTCCAGAACAGCTTGACCAGGTCGGCGCCCAGGCGGGCGCGGTCCACCAGCTTGAGGGTGTTAGCATCCAGCGCGTCAATGCACAGCCGGTAGCCCCGCTGGCGGACGTAGTCCCGCGCGAATACGTAGGCGTCCAGGTCGGCGAACACGTCCTCTAGTCGCAGTTCCAGAACCACGGTGCCATGGGTGCCGGCGGCGAGCACCTGCTCGAATCGCAGGAATGTGTCCGACAGGATCGTCTGGACATTGAGGTTGATCGAGAAGCCGTCCTTGCTGGTGCGCACACCCTCACGGTTCAGATAGGACAGCACGCGCCGGTCCAGCGTCTCGGTGAAGTGCTGAAACAGCCAGCGGTTGGCGGCCAGATCGATGCGCGGGGCGATGGTCTCGCGCAGTTCCGGAATGGAGACATAGATTTCCGTGAACACCGGTCGTGGCGGCGCGTCACCGACAATGGCGCACACCCGCTGCCAGCGGACGTGATTGGACAGATCGGCCTGGGCCAGCCCGTTTTCGAGGCGGTCCAGGACCTCGGCGTCGATGGGCTGGCGGCCACCCCGCACGCTCCGGCCCCCATCCCAAGGCCGGACCATCCAGGTGTCGCCGGCAGCCGTCTCCGGCGGCGGCGCGGCCCTGGGGCTCAGGGGACGCCATTCCAGCGGCGCCGGGACCCCGGCGTCGCGCGCGCCGGTCCGCTCGGCCGGTGTCGTCTCGACCGTCTCCCCATCGGTCGCGGCCGTCCCATCGTCGTCGTGGGCGGCCTCCTCGGCCTCCGCGAGCGCGCGCGCCGCGTCGCCCTTGGCCTGGCCCGCCCGCGTGCCATCGCGACGGGCGGCGGCCTCGGCCCGAGCGGCGGCGAGCCGTTCATAGCCCAGAGCCAGTTCGCGCAGGTCATTGAACCGCTCGTTCAGGTCCTGCCAGGTCAGCAGCGGATTGTTCTGGCCGACGGCCGCCCCGAAATGCACCGTCAGAGGATCGTCCGACGTAAGAAAGCGCAGGCCCACCAGCACGGTGCGCACCTGGTCCGTGACGGTCTTGCGAAAGATCAGGAGGTAGTCGCCCTCCGGCAGCCGGAAGATGCTTGCCAGGCGGTCCAGGGCCAGGGGGGTGAGCGCGTCCTCAATGGCCCGCAGGCTTTCAGGGTCGCGGCTGTCCGGGCGCAGTTCCGACACCCGTACCCGCAGCATGCGAAGATCGTAGTACGTCGTTCCGATCTCCCGCACGTACTCCGGCAAGGCAAATCCGGACCGGATGGCACGCATCCTAGCCATGGGCGGCGCCCCTGACCGACGCCCGCCGACCCACCGCCCCGCTCAAATGCCGCACGGCGTTGAGACGCGGTGGATTGGGACAAGCTTGACGCCCGGGCCCGGCGGCGGCGCGGCGGCGATCAATACACTGCGCCAGGGTACACAGCTCTTGCCTGGGACAGCCCGCCATGGTCGTCGCCCCCACCATCCGATCCATGAAGAAGCCCTGAAAGGCCTGCACCCCATGCGCCAGACCCCAGCGCAGCGCGGCCTCGGACTCGACGCGATTGAGGATGACGCGCTCGCCGCCGATGGCATCCATGGCCTCGGCGGGATCCACGCCGCCGGCCGTGGTCCGGGAGTCGGCGAGGTCGGGCTCCCATTGAACCTTGACGAAGTCAACATCCAGATTGCCCACGTCGACCAGGCCAAGGGCATTGGCATTCACCCCGTCCAGAACCAGGGCGTCGCCACGCGCGCGCACGATCGCCGCCGCGTCATGCAGGCGGGAGAGGTTGGCAAAGGCGTCGATCACCTGAATCTCGACCAGAAAGTTCATGGATGGGGGCAGAGCCCTTAAGAGATCATCGAAGACCGGGCCGGTCACGGTCTCCAGATTGAGGTTCATCGACATGGAAGACGGCAGCGTCGAGCGGTCCAGACGCGCCAACGCCCGCACCATCTGCTTGTCCAGCAGGCGGCAGAATTCCTGGAACAGCCAGCGGTTGGCCGTAATGTCGACGTCGGGCGCGCAATGGCGCCGCAGTTCGGCGATGGAGACGAAGAACTCCTCGAAGGCCACATGGCCACGCCGACCTTCATCAATCTGGATCACCGCCTGACGCTGCACCAGGGAATGTGGTTCGACCTGGGCCAGCGCCTCCCCCACCCGCTTCATCAGACGCGGGACCATCGGCTGCGGACTCACCGGCTCCTGCGTGCGCCTGAGGGTGCGCCAGGACTCGCCAGGAACCCGCCGGACGTCGTCGACCCGCTGCGCCAGATCGCGGCCCGTGGCCTCCAGGGCATGGTAGGTGACGAAGGCGTCGCGGCCGTCATCGTCGAGTCCCCGGCTGGCCGGATCCCCTTGGAAAAGGGCACGCAGCCGCTCCACATGGGTCTCCAGCAAAGAGCCTGACAGGTCGCGCCCGACAACCACAAGATCCCCGTTCGAAAGGAGGAAGACCTCGGCCCCGTGGCCGGTCACCAGCGGCGCGAACAACGACGCGGCGATGCGCAGGCGGTTCTGGCTACGGTTCTGAAAACGCAGCCGAGACAGAGCAATGTATACGGCTCGACAGCCCTCCGGCGCGCGGGAGAGTCGCTCCAGGCAGTCCAGAAGACTCTGGTCCCCATGGACGAAGGTGCTGGGCAGACGCATGTGCTAAGGTCGATCAATTATGTGATGAATGTGACGGAGCGGTTGGGTACCGTCACAGGGGTGCTTGGCCACACGGGCCGGTCGGAGCAAGGGTGGCTCGGAAGCCTTGGGTTCGGCTAACACTAGCATGGTTTGACGTGACCTCACAAAGACCCTCGGCATGGACGCCCCGCTCGGTGGGCGCCAGACTGGACGGTGGACCGGACGGAGGCCCTCGCGGCGCGCGTCCAGGTCATCGTCCCGTCACCGCGAGCCTTGGCCAGGCAGGGACGGGGTTTGGTGGCACGGGGTCACGAGCCCTCCCCGCTGGTGGACTCGTTTCCGTGCCGCCGACACGTCGTCCCGCCCGGCGCCGCTTCCTCGACCCCGGCGGACCCGAGGCGGAGGGACGACAAGAGCCCGGACGGAGTGACCGAGACGTGAGCCTGATGGACGGACCGTGGCCGACGGACTTCTGGATTCCGGCGCCGGCACGTTTGCCGACCGGTATCCGGGTCTACGCGATCGCCGACATCCATGGCCGCGCCGATCTGCTTCAGGTGATGCTGGACGCCATCGACATGGACCTGCGCGCCAGCGGACGACGTCAGCAAGGCGCGGTCGCCGTGTTCCTGGGCGACTACATTGATCGCGGACCGCGATCGCGCCGGGTGCTGGACATCCTGACCAACGGCCTGCCCGACAGCTTGCAGTGCGTCTTCCTGTTGGGCAACCACGAGCACTTCCTGTTGTCGTTTCTCGATGGTCACGGCGAACCCGCCGGCTGGCTGTTCAATGGCGGCCTGGACACCTTGACCAGCTACGGCGTCGACGCTCCACACAGTGGCTTCCTGTCGGCGGCGTGCGAGGACCACCTGCGCGAGGCCTTGCTGAACGCCCTGCCGGAACGGCATATGGTGTTCCTGCGCAATCTCCGTCCAAGTTATCGCCTGGGCGGTTATTTTTTTGCTCACGCGGGCGTGCGCCCCAGCGTGCCGCTGGAGAGTCAGTCCCTAGAGGACCTGTTGTGGATTCGCGGGCCCTTCCTGACCAGCACCGATGACTTCGGCGCCGTGGTGGTGCATGGGCACACCATCCTTCCCCGCCCGCTGGTGTTGGCCAATCGGATCGCCCTGGATACCGGCGCCCACGACACTGGTCTGCTGACCTGCGCCGTGCTCGAAGGCGGTGGCCTGCGCTTCCTGCAAACCCCGCCCGCGCAATCTGCGGTGGGCGGCGGTACGGCCTTGAGCGGCCGCGCCCGCAAGGCTCTTTACCCCTTCAGGTGAAGCGGCAGACCGGCGGCGACAAACACAACCCCCTCGCAGGCCGCCGCCACGCGCTGATTGAGAAACCCGGCCTGGTCGCGGAACCGGCGGCCGAGCGGTGTTTCCGGCACCAGCCCCAAACCGACCTCGTTGGCCACCAGCACCACCGGCGCCGCCCGCTGGGCGAGAGCATCGTCGAGCGCCGCGAACGCGGCCACCAGGTCGGCGTCATCCAGGAGGAGGTTGGTAAGCCACAGAGTCAGACAATCGACCAAAACGGGAACACTGGCCCGCGCGGCCAAGGCGTCTGGAAGGTCCACGGGCGCCTCGACGGTCGTCCAGGCATCGCCGCGCCGCTCGCGATGCAGCCTCAGGCGCTCGTCCATCTCCGGATCCGGCGCGGCATCCCATGGGCGAAAGGTAGCCAGGTAGACCGGTCGCGCGCCCTGGGCCGCCGCCGCCTCCCACACCAGCGCCTCGGCGTGGCGGCTCTTGCCCGACCGGGCCCCGCCCAACACCAGGGTCCGTAATGGCAGAGTCATCGGCCCCATCTCCCCCATGGTCATGGCGTCATCAGGCGGTTCACGCAGCCCACCCGCCAGCCGCCGTCCCAGTCCCCGGTTCCCGCCAGGCGATCGAGCCGTGTCAATGACAGGGGATCGACCACCACCCGCAGCGCCGCGGCCGGGTCCAGCCCCAGGGCCACGGCGAGGGCGGCGCGCACGGTGCCGGCGTGCACCACGGCGACGATATCGCGCCCGGCGTTGGCGGCGCTCAGACGATCCAGCGCCACCGTGACACGGCGGATGACGGCCTCGAAGCTCTCGCCGCCCGGGGGCGCGACGCGCGAGGGATCGGCCCAAAAGGCGCTCAGCGCCGGGTCGGGCAGATCGACGCTGGCCAGGCCACCCCAGGTGGCCCCCTGCCAGGCGCCGAAGTCCTGTTCGACAAGGTCCGGGTCCTCGTGGGCCCGGGGCAGGCGGGCCCCGGCGGCGGCCAGGGCGCGGGCGGTCTGACCGGTGCGCCGCAACGGCGTGGTCACCAGCACCGCATGCACCGGCAGCAGGCGCGCCAGGGCCTCCAGGTCGTCCACGTCCCCTGTGTCGGCGGCCAGATCCAGACGCCCGGTGATGCGCCCTTCCGGGTCGGGCACGGGCGCGTGTCGAACCAGCCACCAGCGGGTGTCCGCTGGCGCGATCACCGGACCGGAAGACGGATCAGGCGGACGCATCATCATGGTGTCTTCCTACACCCAGACCAGGGCCAGCAGCACCAGGGCGGCGCATTCCACCATCAGGATGGCGGCGCCGATCACGTCGCCGGTGTACCCGCCCAGCCGCTTGCGGGCCAGCCAGCCAAGCCAGGCCAGCAGCGGCAGCGCCCCGGCCAGGGCCAGCAATCCGCTCGGCCAGGGCGTCAGCGCCAGCCCCGCCAGCAGGGGCATCGCCAGCGCGGCCACCGCCCCACGAACCGAGGGACGGCCGGCGCCGGCCCCAACTCCGTCGGCGCGGGCGGGCGGGCACAGCCGCGTGAAGACGGGACCGGCGCCGCGACCCAGGGCCGCGGCCACCACCCAGGCGGGCAACGCCACCGTCCACGGTCCCGCCTCCAGGAGCATGGCCAGGGCGCCGATGCGGATCAGCACCGAGAACAGGACGGCCACCACGCCATAGGTGCCGATGCGGGAATCCCGCAGAATCTCCAGCGACCGCTCCCGGTCCCGGCCGCTGCCGATCCCGTCCGCCGTATCACCGATCCCGTCCTCATGCAAACAGCCCGTCAACAGCATGGACGCCCCCACCGCCAGCGTCGCCGCCAGCCACGGCGCCGCCCCCATCTCGGCGAAGGCGGCCGCGATGCCGCCCCCCATCGCCCCCAGCAGGGCCCCGGCCCACGGAAAGGCCCAGGCCGCGCTCATCAGCGGACAGCGCCAGTCGGCCGGAATCCAGGGAAGGCGGGTGAGAAACGCCACCGCCAGGCTCAATTCGTTCAGACGGCGCCACAGCGGCGCGCGGCTGGCGGGCGGGTCGGCCAACGCCATGGGGTGATTTCTCCGTCGGCATGGGGTAAGGCTCGGGGCGCCGTGTTTACCCGAAACCACAGGATCAATCCATC
>JANQGN010000440.1 GCA_028277295.1 Rhodospira sp. | reverse complement strand
GGGGTTGTGCCGCAACATGGCCTTCGTGCTGTCGCTCTATTCGGGGCAGATGTGCACGACCACCCAGAACATCCTCATTCCCCGCGACGGCATCGACACGGACGAGGGACCCAAGACGTTCGAGGAGGTCTGCCAGGGGCTGGCGGCGGCCCTGGACGCGTTCCTTGGCAACCCCGAGCGTGCCGTCGAGATGTTGGGGGCCATCGGCAATCCGGCCGTCCTGGCGCGCATCGACGCGGCACGGGGGCTGGGCGAGGTGGTGCTGGAGTCGCGGGTCATCGTCCATCCCACCTTCCCTGAGGCCACCGTGCGCACGCCGGTCCTGGTCAAGCTCGAGTCCGACGACCGTGACGTGTTCCTCCAGGAACGCTTCGGGCCGATCGCCTTCCTGATCGCCTGCGACTCGGGCGAGGCAGCGTTGGATCTGGCCGCCGAGACCGTGCGCGAGAAAGGGGCCATCACCGCCGGGGTCCACACCCTGCGGCCGGAGATCGAGGACCGCGCCGTTGCCGTGGCCGTGGACACCGGCGTCAACCTTGCCATCAACTTCACCGGCGGAGTGTACGTGAACCAGTCGGCGGCGTTCTCGGACTTCCACGCCACCGGCGCCAACCCCGCCGCCAATGTGGCCTTGTCCGACTCGGCCTTCGTCGCCGACCGCTTCCGGGTGGTTGGCCTGAGGCGGATGGCGGCGGGGTAGGGGGCTCCGACGTCATTCGAGCACGGCGTCGCGGCGCGCGATCCGAAGGGGGGCGCGCTGCCGACCCTCGGCGTCGAAGTTGGCGGGGTCAAGCCACGCGTGGAACGCCGCATCGACGGCGGGCCAGTCCGAGTCGAGCAGCGCGTACCAGGCGGAATCCCGGTTCCGGCCCTTGACCACCATGTGCTGGCGGAAGATGCCCTCGAACGTGAAGCCGAAGCGCAAGGCCGCGCGGCGCGACGCGTCGTTCAACGCGTTGCACTTCCATTCGAGGCGCCGATAGCCCAGCCGTCCCATGGCCTCGCGCATCAGCAGGGCGATGGCCTCGGTGGCGGCTCGGGTGCGTTGCAGCCCGGGGCCGAACCAGATGTGGCCGATTTCAATGGTCCCCATCGCCGGCGCGATGCGCAGAAAGGTGGCCATGCCCTGGACCTGTCCACCTTGCGGGCGGATGGCGAAGGCCAGGGGATCGTCTCTGTTCGACATCTCCTCCAGCCAAGCGGTCATCTCGACGGCCGAGGCGAACGGGCCATAGGGGAGATAGGTCCAGAGACGATCGCTGCCCGCTCCGTGCCCGGCGGCGAAGAGGGCCTCGCCGTGCCAGACCGGGTCAAGAGGCTCCAGGGTGACGGTTCGGCCAACCAGGGCATGCCGCGATGGACGCGGTCGCGGTGTCCAGGTGGGCAACGGGTCACCCAAGGGAGGATTGGCTGAGGCTGTTGAGTCAGGCATGGACCCTCACGCGTGGGCTGGGCGCGCCGCCAGGAGCATCGCCGCGCCAGGTGGCCGGACAGCGCCCCCGGCGCCGCCCATGGTCGGCGACGCCAGGCGCGGGGTGTGGGATCGGCCTTGCCGTACCCCGGCGTCCTCGGCACCATGACGGCCAAACGGTGGCGTATGGAAACAGCGCCGTTGCACATCATTCTCTCACCAGGAGGCTTTCCCCCATGCCCGTCTATGCTTTCGAGGACCTGGTGCCCGTCGTGAACCCGACCGCCTTTGTTCATCCCACGGCCATCCTGATCGGTGATGTGATCGTTGGACCGGGTGTGTACGTGGGGCCATCGGCGTCGCTGCGCGGTGACTTCGGCCGTATCATCCTGGAGCGGGGCAGCAATATCCAGGACAACTGCACCATGCACGGCTTCCAGGGCACGGAAACGGTGGTGGAGGCAGACGGCCATATTGGACACGGCGCCATTCTGCACAGCGCCCGGGTCTGCCGGGGGGCCCTGGTGGGGATGAACAGCGTGATCATGGACGGGGCGGTGATCGGCGCCGAGAGCATCGTCGCGGCGCAGTGCTTCGTGAAGGCTGGCACGGTCTTTCCCGAACGATCGCTGATCGCGGGCGTGCCAGGAAAGCTGATCCGCCAAGTGAGTGACGCCGAATTTGCCTGGAAGATGGAGGGCACCCGGCAGTATCAGGACCTGGCGCAACGCTGCCGCGCGGGGCTGCGCGAGGCCGAGCCGTTGACCGAACCGGAAACCGACCGCCCCACCGTGCGGTGGGCGGACCTGAAGCCCCTTTACCAGTCCCGGGACTGATGTTCGCCGTCACGCGTGAAGGGGAGCCTTGGGAAAGGACAGCACGGTGCCGCCTTGGCCGGGCGTGGCGCCGACGTGCTCCGACTCCGTGCCGACGGCGGCCGAGACCAGGGCGACCACCTTTTCCGTCTGCGCGACCACGGCGGCGGCTCGGCAGTCGCGGGCTCCGTTGTCGTTGCTGGGGAGGGCGTGTTCCGGGTCCCGCGCTTGCCGGGCGACAGTGGCGAGGGATTCCAGATCACCCAAAGTGACGACATCGTCATCACCAAGAACACCCAATTCGATCAGATCCACGGCCAGCAAGGCTGGGTTATTAGTGGACAGCGGGCGATGTCCCGACTCGAGCACCAGGCCCTTGAGCGCCCGTTCGGCCGCCTGATGCGCGGCCAGGCAGGCCCAGTCCAAATGGCCGGCGCGCAATGACCATTGGGCATGAACCAAGTCCGCTTGCGCCTGCCGCAACCACCCCTGGGCCGATTCGCGCGGGGTCATGGGCCGTGCCTCCCCCCCTGTCATGTTGGATCGACAGTCAGGATGACAGCAGGCTCGGGGGATGGTCAATCACGCCAAAGGAACGAGGCGCCGTCCCTGAAGGACAGGGGTTCGCTGTCTTCCGATGTGCCGTGCACTCAAGGCTACAGGGGTAGGGCGTCGGCGCGGATGGCGGCCATCATGCCGTCGGCGGGCGTGGGGGTGCCGTGGGACGAGGCCAGACCATCGCCGTGCGGTCGGCGATCATGGCCGCCGCCTCCCCGAGGTGTTCCGTGCGATGCCATCGCGAGGATGGCACATGGCCCCGCTCGGCTATCCGAAGATCACATCCGGCAACCAGGTCGCCATCTGGGGAAACAGGGCCAGAACGCCAAGGCCAACAAGCTGAATCAGGATGAAGGGCGCCACGCCCCTGTAAATGGCCAGGGTGCGGATCGACGGGGGCGCCACGCCCCGAAGATAGAACAACGCGAACCCGAATGGCGGTGTCAGGAACGATGTCTGAAGGTTCATGGCGATCATGACACCCAACCAGACCGGGTCGAGGCCCATTTGCAGCAACACCGGGCCAACGATCGGCACGACCACGAAAATGATCTCGATGAAGTCCAGGAAGAAGCCGAGAACGAACATCACCAGCATGACCACCAGCATGGCGCCGAAGGCGCCGCCAGGCAGGTTGGTGAGGAACGCGTGCACGATCTCGTCTCCGCCCAGGCCCCGGAACACCAGGGAGAACAGGCCGGCGCCGACAATGATCACGAACACCATGGAGGAGATCATGAGGGTCTGGCGCATCACCTCCTGGAGAATCTCCATGCGCCAGACCCGCCGGAGACTCTCACCGATCCCCAGGAACACGACGACGGTGCAGGCCACGGCCACCCAGATCCAGACCGTCTCGGCGGTGCTGATCTCGTCTCGGGCGACGCGCAGGTCCACGGTTCGCGCCAGCAGCAACATCAGCACCATGGCGGTGAAGGTGGCGAGGATGGGCCAGCGGCTGCTGGCCTCCAGCTTCAGACCAGCCAGCAGCAAGGCGCCGACGGCGCCGACGGCGGCGGCCTCGGTGGGGGTGGCCACGCCGGTCAGGATGGACCCCAGCACGGCGACGATCAGGATCACCGGGGGCAGCAAGGCGTTGCCGAGGGTCGAGATGGTTTGCCAGGGGGTCCGATCGCGGTCGGCCTCGTCCTGGATGGAGGGCGCGCGTTTCGGCTGTAACCAGGCCACCAACGCCACATAGAGAACGTATAACGCCACCAGGCCAAGGCCGGGTAGCAGGGCGCCGGCAAACAGATCGCCCACCGAGACCGGCTCGGGGGACCAGTTGCCGATGGCCCGTTGGGCATCGGTGTAGGCGTTGGAGATCTGGTCACCCAGAAGCACCAGCACGATGGACGGCGGGATGATCTGGCCGAGGGTGCCGGCGGCGCAGATGGTGCCGCAGGATAACTTCGTGCAATATCCCCGGCGCAGCATGGTGGGCAGGGACAGCAGGCCCATGGTGACCACCGTGGCGCCGACGATGCCCGTGGAGGCCGCCAGCAGGGCGCCGACGATGCATACCGAGATGCCCAGGCCGCCGCGCAGGGACCCGAACAGCTTTCCCATGCTGTCGAGCAACTCCTCGGCGACGCGCGAGCGCTCCAGCATTACCCCCATGAACACGAACAGCGGCACGGCGATCAGGACCTCGTTGGTCATGGTGCCGAAGATGCGCTGTGGCATGGCGGCCAGGAAGCTCATGTCGAACAGGCCCAGGCCCCAGCCGATGGTCCCGAACAGTAACGCGGAGCCCCCCAGGGTGAAGGCCACCGGAAAGCCGGCCACCAGGAACACGCAGGTGCCCGCGAACATCACCAGGGCGTAGATCTCGCGCTCTAGCATGTGGTCCATCAGCGGGCTTCCTCCTGCCCGGTGTGCTTGCCAGGGCCGGGATCGGGTGCGTCGGCGTCCTGTCCGGTCAGGGTCAGCACCGAGCGGGCGACGATCGAGACGCCCTGCAGGATCACCAGTCCGCCAAACACCAGGATCACCGACTTGAGCGCGAAGACGCCCTGAATGCCGCTGGTCTCCTTCGAGCCTTCCAGAACTCGCCAGGAATTGGCGACATAGTCCGTCGAGACCCACAGGATCAGACCGCAGAAGGGAATCAGGAACAGGGTGGTGCCAACAAGGTTGACCCACGCCTGATTTCGTCGCGCGGCGTCGCGATAGAACACATCCACCCGGACGTGCCCGTCTTGTAACAGCGTGTATCCAGCCCCCGCCATGAAGAGAATCCCGTGCATGTACATGATGCTTTCTTGCATCCAGATGAACCCGAGGCCGAACACATAACGTAGAACAACCACCAGGAACTGGACCAGCACCATGAACAGGGCCAGCCAGGCCGTGGCCTGACCGACGACACGGTTGAGGCCATCGATCGAGCGGGCCAGCGCGGGGAGCGGGGTCACCCTCGGACTCCTATGACGTGCAATGGGAAGACCGAAACAGGCGCCGGCCCCCAGCAGGCGGGAGCCGACGACGTTTCACGGGATATAGAGCAAATCCCGAGCGATCCAGACCGGATCGCGACGACGATTTGCTTAGATATCAAAATGCTGGAGCACGGTGGGTGAGTCGTAAATCACTCACCATGCTCTCGGGTCGCGGTATGGGGGACGACTCGGCCTCCGCAAGTCACCGACGGGGCGTCCTCGGAGGCCGATCGGGCCTATTTGCCGTAGGTGTAAGGAAGCTCGCGAGCATTCCAATAGGCCTGGTCGGCAATGCGCGCCCAGTTGACGGCCTTGGCGCGGAAGTCCATGAAGGAGTCGGAGACCTTCTGGGTCATGGGGTCTTCGGCGGCGACCTCGGCTACGACCTCGCCGGCGGCCTCGCCGATGGCCTTAATGACATCATCCGAGAACTTGCGCAGTTCAACGCCATGCTCATTGATCAGCGTGGCCAGGGCGTCGCCATTGCGGGCATTGAACTCCGCCAGCGTGAAGTCGTTCTCGGCGGCGGCCGCGGCCTCGATGATGGCCTTGTCGGCATCACTCAGGCTGTTCCAGACGGCCAGGTTGACACCGCCGGACAGTGCGGTGCCGGGCTCGTGGAAACCGGGGTAGTAATAATACTTGGCGACCTTGTAGAAGCCGAACGCCAGGTCATTCCAGGGGCCCACCCATTCGGTGGCATCGATGGCGCCGGATTGCAAGGCCGGGAAGATTTCGCCGCCGGGCAAGGACACGACCGTCGCCCCAACGCGCCGCAGCACCTCGCCACCCAGGCCGGGCATGCGCATCTTCAAGCCCTTATAGTCTTCCAGGGAGTTGATCTCCTTGTTGAACCACCCGCCCATCTGGACGCCGGTGTTGGCCACGAGCATGGGCTTGATGTTGAACCCCGCCGACAGCTCATCCCAGAGCTGTTGGCCCCCCCCATGATAGATCCAGGCATTGATCTCTGTGGCGGTCAGACCAAAGGGAACGGCCGCGAAAAAGTTGAATGCCTTGGATTTCCCCTGCCAATAGTATTCGGCGCCATGGTACATATCCGCTGTCCCGGAGGACACGGCGTCGAACGCTTCGAACGCCGGCACCAGTTCGCCGGCCGCGAACACCTTTACGGTCAGCCGGCCGTCGGACATGGTGGAGATCCGTTGCGCCCAGCGTTCGGCGCTGGTGCCCAGGCCGGGGAAGTTCTTTGGCCAGGTTGTGACCAGCTTCAACTCCCGCTTGTCCTGCGCGATGGCCGGGGTGGGCAGAGCGGCCGACGCGGCGGCGGCGGCGCCGGTGACGGCGGCGCCAGACAGGAATGCGCGACGTTTCATGGACCGTAATCTCCCTCGTTCTTTGCTGAATGGGCCGCCGTTCTCGCGCACGAACCCGTACGGCTCGGGCAGCCGCTTGGCACTGGGGACTGGCAGGGCCTCGGTATGCACCGTCGGTGACGCCGGCGGATAGAACCGGGCTGCGGGCAGCATAGCGTTGAACCGGAACGTGGAACAATGGGCAGAACATCGCCACGACCGGCGCGGCGATCATTTGACCGGCCATGGCCAAGGGCCGTGGTCGGCTTGATGTTGTGTGGGCGCGGGGGACGGCTCACTGTAAGAATCCGATCCGATCCGCTCGACAGCCAGGGGCGGGGACGACGAAGGGAGGACATCCGGTGACGCTGATCGCCATCTTCACGGATTTCGGATTGGATGGCCCCTATACCGGGCAAATGAAGGCGGTTCTCCATCAAGGTGCGCCCGGCACGGCGGTGATCGACCTGTTCGCCGACGCGCCGGCGTTCGATTCCATGGCGTCGGCCTACCTGCTGGCGGCGCACGTGGCGCCACTGCCATGCGATACCGTCGTTCTGGGCGTCGTGGACCCCGGGGTTGGCTCGGACCGGGCCGGGCTGATGGTCGAGGCGGACGGCCGGTGGTTCGTCGGGCCGGACAATGGCCTGTTCGCGCTGGTCGCCCGGCGGGCCCGATGCCTGCGGGTGTATCCCGTGTTTCCCGCGACCGGGCCGCTGAGCGCCAGTTTCCATGGCCGGGACCTGTTCGCGCCGGCGGCGGCGCGACTGGCCCGGGGTGAGCGGCCGAACGACAGCGAGGCCCTGGATCCCGGTCAGGTGGACCGGTCTTCCTGGCCGGACGATCTGAGCCGGGTCGTCTATGTTGACCACTATGGCAATGCCATGACGGGGATGCGGGCGGTTAGCCTGAGCGCGGACGCCGAACTGTTGGCCCATGGCCTGCCCATGCGCCGGGCCCGCACCTTCTCGGACGTTCCGGTTGGGCAACCGTTCTGGTATGAGAACGCCAACGGGCTTGCGGAAGTGGCGGTCAACCAGGGGCGCGCCGACGAGGCCCTTGGATTGCGGCCTGGCGAGCGTGTCGACGTTCGGTCGGCGGCGGGATTGTCCAGCGGCACAGGAACGGCCATGGCGTGACACCGGCGGCGGAGCCCCGTGTGCTTGTTCACCCCAGGCCGCGCCTGCCGTGTTTCCCTCCCTGAACAGGGCTCCCACGTCCGATGATCGGGGCGGGAGTCCGGTCTCCGAACGCCGCCACCGTCGTTTGTCCGTGACGACTCCTTTGCTTTGGGGGTCTTTTTCTTTGAGGAGCGCGGGGCGGTTAAGAACCCGTCCGAAAAGTCTCGAGAACCGTGAACGGCCAGCAGTTCTCATTATGGTGTGGCGGCCTTTGATCTTTGACGTCCGACCTCATCTCGTAGGGTGCGCTCGCGCCCCAGCCCGCCTTGCTTTCAAGGCGCGCCGACTTTGGTTGGTGACGTTTCCTGTCGGGGAAACGGCGGGGGCGCAGCGCACCGTTTCGAGGAGAGGCGGTGCGCTGCCGACCACATACGTGGCCGTCGAGCGCACCCTACCATCTACGATCAAAGCCATCGGCACGTGCCGCCGTTACTGGCCCATCCTTAGAACTGCTGGAGTGGCGGGGCCTCGGTTGTCAGGATCCCGGGAACATGCTAGGCCACCGGTCCAAGGCCGGGCGGGATGTGGCCGCGTGGCCAGGAGCCATTTCGGGAGACCAGCATGAGCGACGAAAAGACCGGCAGTGGCAGCGGCGCGCCGGGTGCACAGGACAGCGCCGGGAGCCAGCAGCAGACCCGGCCGCCCCTTATTATCAGCGCCCAGTACGTTCGTGACCTGTCCTTTGAATCCCCGCACGCCCCGGGCATTTTCACCGAGATGCGCCAACCCCCCGAGATCGCGGTCAATGTCGACGTCCAGGCCAACGCCCTCAATGAGCAACAGGGCGCCTACGAGGTGCGGCTGAAGGTCAATGCCGAAGGCAAGGTGGGCGACAAGACCGCCTTCATCACCGAACTGGACTACGGCGCTGTGGTGATGATCAACGCGCCGCCCGAGCAAATCTCACCGCTGCTGCTTATCGAGGCGCCACGCCACATCTTCCCCTTCGCCCGAAACGTGTTGGCCGACGTCACCCGTGACGGCGGTTTCCCGCCGGTGGTGCTGCAACCCTTGGACTTCGTCGAGCTGTTCCGCCGCCGCGTCGCGGCCATGCAGCAGGCCCGCCAACAGCAGCAGGACCCGCCGAGCGCGAGTGACCCGGCGCAAGGCTCGGCTTAGCGAACGCGGCGGGCGACGGGCATCATCGCACGTCCGAAGGGTAGTGAGGCCCAACGGCCGGTGAGCCTCGCCAGCCCGCGATGAGCCCCGCTCCCCGTCATGGCGGGTTGGCTTGGCGGACCGGCACCGCCAGGGGCGCGGTTTTCTCGCTTGTCGACGACGGTTCACCCAGATGGCGCGGCTCGCCACAAAGGGCGGCGGTGCCGTGTTCGGACGCCATAAGACGTGCGAACACCGGCGTCGTCCTGGCCCCGGATGGGGTCCATGGAGGCGCCCCAAAAAGCCCGTTGACAGGCCCCGAGCGGGTGGGTAGAAAGCCGGCCTCCGCAACGGCGCCGGTCCCGACGCCCACCGCACTGCCCAGGTGGCGGAATTGGTAGACGCGCAGGTTTCAGGTACCTGTGG
>JANQGN010000439.1 GCA_028277295.1 Rhodospira sp. | reverse complement strand
ACGCTCAGGATGAGGATTATCAATTTTTAATAGCCTCATCCTGAGGAAGCGAAGCGACCGAAGGATCTCCATCGATGGTCCTGACCCTCTCGGATCGTGACTCATGAACGACCGTCCATCCGGGTTCGGAGCCCTGTTGCCAATGCGAGACGCATGCATCGTGCGTTTGCCGCCCAGGTCAGGCGTATCACAACAGTCCACCCTCCCCGGGGGGGGCGCGCCGGTCCAGGAAGGCCCCGGCCGGGTCGTGTTCGACGTGGCGTCGTTTCGCCCCGTCGTGGCTCCGCACCGCGTAGCAGTAGGCGCACCCTTGCGGGCAGGTGTCGTAGGCGCCGATGTCGCGGCTTTCGGCGCAGCCGCAAGGGCGATGCGGCCTGGGCCGCGCGGCGATGAGGCGGCCGGCGATGGCCGACAGGCGCGCCGCGTCCACGCAGGCGGCGGCGGACACCCCGGGCAGATCCCGGCCCAGGTCGGCTTGGCCGCAAAGAGAGAACCGGAGCCTTTCCTCCGCCGCGATGGCGGCCAGGTCAGCCAGAAGCGCGCGTTTCTCGTCGTCGGGTGGGTCACGCCAGACGAAGCCGTGACGGGCCGCCTGACGATCCAGGGCGCGGCGGCTCTTGGCATAGACCTGCATCACCGAGACAACCACCTCGTCCACCACGCCACGGAGGGCCCGGGCATGGCGCGCGAAGGTCTCGCGGTGCCAGGCTGGCGGCGTCAGGCTGGAGAAGACGATCGGGTCATGGCGCCAGACCACCGCGTGGGGGCCATGACGGTGGCGCAACGCGGCCATGGCAGTCAGGGCGCGGTCGGGCGGGATCACCGCCACGTCCAGCGCGCGCGGATACCCGAGGACGGTCATCTGCACCACGAAGGGCTCGCCCCGTGCCGCGACGGCCTCCAGTGCTTCGGCGAACGGCAGGGGATTGCGGGTCCAGAACACCCATCCGTCCACCTGCCCCCTGGCCAGCGAGATCCGCGCGGGCCGGCCGCCATAGGGATTGCTCACCCAGGCCTCGCCCGCCGCCAGGCGTTCCTGAAACCAGCGGGCGTAGAAGGCGGGGATGTCGGTGCGGTAGCTGGCGGAGACGATCACGATAGCGTGTCGGCCGTCCCGCCGGCCGGCCGCTCCCTGACCGTCAGCATCAGCAGCAGGCCGGGGATCAGGAACAGGAGGATCGAGGCCATGCCCCAGCGCTGGCTGTCGGTCCCCAGCACCACCCAGGCCAGGACCGCCGGTCCCAGGAAAGCGGTCACCCGCCCGGACAGGGCGAAGAGGCCGAACATCTCGGCGCGCAGGTCCTCGGGCGCCAGCCGGGCCATGAGCGTGCGGCTGGGGGCCTGCACCGGGCCGAAAAAGACGCTCAGCGCCAGGCCGAACACCCAGAACAGGGCCACGTCGTCGATCAGCAGGATGGCCGTGCCGAACACGGTCATCCCCACCAGGCCGATGAGCACCGTGTTGCGTGAGCCGATGCGGTCGTCAACCCAGGCGAAGCCGGCGGCGCCCAGGCCGGCGGCCACGTTCATGGCGATGCCGAAGGCGATGACGTCGTCAAAGCTCATGCCGAAGGTGCCGGCGGCATAGATGCCGCCGAAGGCGAACAGGGTGGTCAGGCCGTCGGTGTACAGCATGCGGGCGATCAGGAAGCGCAGCAGGTTGGGGTCCCGCCGGGGCAGGGCCTTCAGCGTTGTCCACAGGGTTGCCAGGCCCTCCCGCGCGGTCGCCAGGGCGCCGCCGGCGGCTGGTGCGGGATCACGGTGCCGGTCCGGTACGAAGACGAACAGCGGCCAGGCGAAGGCGGCGTACCAGACGGCCACCAGCAGGGTTGTGGCGCGCACGTGCTCCTGGGACTCCGGGTCGAGGCCGAAGGGAGCGGGATCGGCCGTCACCAGAAACACCAGGGCCAATACGAGCGCGGCCAGCCCGCCGGCATAGCCCAGGCCCCAGGCCCAGCCGGAGACGCGCCCTAGCCAGCGGGCCGGCGCCACCTCCGGCAGCAGAGCGTTGTAGAAGACGTTGCCCACCTCGAATCCGGTATTGGCGACGATGACCAGCGCCAGCGCCAGGAGGACGAAGGCCGGATCGGGCTCGACCAGGAACAGCGTCCCCGAGGCCACGATGGTCACGAGGGCGAACGCCGCGAGCCAGGGTTTGCGGCCGCCGCCACGATCGGCGATGGCGCCCAGCACCGGGCTCAACACGGCGATCAGAAGTCCCGACAACGCCGTGGCCCAGCCCCACAGGACGGTGCCCCGCTCGGGTGTCTCGGCCACCGCCTGGGTGAAGTAGGCGGAGAAGACGAAGGTGGCGATGATGGTGGGAAAGGCCGAGTTGGCCCAGTCATAGAGGCACCACGCGGCGGCGGGGAACAGGCGAGGCCGCGTGGCGCCAGGGGCCGTCATCGGTCCACGTACTCCCCTGGGTAGACACCCCACAAGGCGATTCGCGGCAGCCAGCCCTGGAAGCGCGAGGCTTCCACCCGGCAGTGCAACCCCTCCAGGGGGCATTGCAGCAGTTTGACGATCGCCCGGGGCTCAACCTCGGCCACGCCGTCGGCATTGGGTTCCGGGCCACGCAGCAGAATCTGGCTGGTCCGTCCGATGACCACCGCCATGCGCTGACCCGACAGCATCGCCCGGTGAACCCACCCCTCGGTGCCATCGGGGTCGCGGACGCGTCGCCAGTCCTCGGTTTCCTGGATGACTTCCATCGGCAGGTGGCGGCGCTGATAGACCCAGGACACTGGGTAGCGGGTGCCCGGACCCGTGCGCAGGTTCACCTGGTCCGACTTCAGCGACACAAAGCGGGGCAGGGGCCATCCGCTGGCACCCGTGGTCTGGGTGTCCTCGGGTATGTCGGTGCTTTCGGCAAGGGTGGGCCCGATCGCCAGGGTCAGGGAGAACACCGCCGCCGCGGCCAGACGTCCCAACGACGTGCTCACACCTTTAATCGTCGCGTTTCTGGCGACGCGCCGCGAGGCTGGGCATATCATTCCACGCGCACCCGTCTCTTTCGTGGATCCGGCGGCATTATAGGGGTGCCGGTCGACCACCGGTCAAGCGCCGCGCCGCCATCGGTTGAGGGACGGGCGCGAAGAGTTCGTCCGGGGCCCCCTGGACATCGGGGCGTGGATGTCGGTACACAAGGGACCGGGGGAAGCTCGGTCCGCGCTGGTCCCGAGGTCAAGCGACGCCCCACCGACCGTGACCATGTGAACGCTGGGAGAGGACTGTCCGCATGCCGAAGCCCAAACCCCTGGTGGTTGTAACCCGCAAGCTTCCCGATATCATCGAAACCCGCATGGCAGAGCTGTTCCAGGTCCGGTTGAACGAGGACGATCATCCCTTCACACGCGAGGAACTGGGCGCGGCCATGGAAGAGGCTGACGTCCTGGTGCCCACGGTGACCGACCGACTCGACGCGGCGGTCCTGGCGCGGGCCGGCGACAACCTGCGCCTGATCGCCAACTTCGGCAACGGCATGGACCACATCGATGTGGCCAGCGCCCATCAGCGCGGCGTGACCGTGACCAACACCCCCGATGTGCTGACCGAGGACACCGCCGACATGACCATGGCCCTGATCCTGGCGGTGCCACGCCGGCTGGTCGAGGGCGAGCGGATGCTGCACGGCGGCGAATGGGCCGGCTGGTCGCCAACCCACATGTTGGGTCATCGCATCTGGGGCAAGCGGCTGGGTATTCTGGGCATGGGCCGCATCGGCCAGGCGGTGGCGCGGCGCGCCAAGGGCTTTGGCATGGCCATCCATTACCACAACCGCCATCGCCTCCATGAGAGCATCGAGACGGAGTTGGAGGCCACCTACTGGGAAAGCCTCGACCAGATGCTGGCGCGGGTGGACGTGATCTCGGTGCACTGCCCACACACCCCGGCGACCTACCACATTCTGTCGGCGCGGCGGCTGAAGCTGATGCAGCCGCATGCCTACGTCGTCAACACCGCGCGCGGTGAGGTGATCGACGAGAACGCCCTGGTGCGCATGCTGGCCGACGGCACCCTGGCCGGCGCCGGCCTGGATGTGTTCGAGCACGCCCCGGCGGTGAACCCCAAGCTGTTGGGGTTCCCCAACGTGGTGGCAATTCCGCACATGGGCTCGGCGACCATCGAGGGGCGCATCGACATGGGCGAGAAGGTTCTGGTCAACATCAAGACCTTCGCCGACGGTCACCGCCCGCCGGACCGGGTGCTGCCGAGTATGACGTAGGAGACCTTTGCGCGGGTGAGGCTTGCCGCGAAGTCTTGAGAACCCGTCCGGAAAGTCTCGGCAGCCGCAATATGTTGTGTACCTTTACCCGAATCGCACGCTGTATGTGGTGCCTTGCAAGGCTTTCCGGACAGACACTGAGACGGTTTCAAGGCGCGGCGGTCGGCGCCGGTCTGGACAGCGGCGCCGGGCCAGGGCCTCAATGGATCATCAGGGGCCCCGTTTCTCCGTCATGCGGCGGACGCCAGGATCGTCAAGGGCGTTTGAGGGTGTGGGCACTGACGGTGAAACGAACCTGGGCGGCGGCCTTGGCGAGCCCGCGCCATCGCATCCGGCGCAGGCCATAACGGCGTTTCCATGTGCCGACGATCGTCTCGATCCGCGCCCGCACCCGGTGGATGGCCTGGGTCCTCACGGGCCGAGGCGATGATCGTCGCATCCACCAGCGTCTCGCGGAACCGGACGAAGGCCGTCCGACCTTGCCCCCTTAACCGAACGCCCATGGGGGTGAGGGTATCGCGCGTCACTCGGCCACGGCGATCGCGGCGAACGCCGGCCACATCTCGCCCTCCAGCGCCGAGGTGAGGTGCTGGACGCGCACCCGGTCCTGTTCGTCCCACCGGTCAACGAACCATGTGACCGCGTCGAGAACCTCGCCGAGCGAGCCGGCCACGACCTCCGCGATGGCCCCTTTCTCGCTCGAGTCCGGCAGCGCCAGCATGGCCTCCGCCGTGGCGCAGAAGGCTTCCCGCTTCTCCCGGCCCGCCCTGGCGCGCTCCGCGAGGGTTTCGAGTTCGTCGTCCTCCGTCCCCTCGACCAGCGCCGTCCGCAGCCGGGCGATCACGCCGTTGACGTCGGCGCGCGCCCCCTCGTAGGCCAGTTCAGCGCGGCTGTAGGCCGCCGGGTCACCCTCCGGCAGGTGACGCTTGACCACCCGGGCGCAGGCCACCGCCAGCAGCCGTTCGCGGTTCAGCAGGTCGATGGCGTCGGGAAAGGTCATGGGGGCGGCGGTGGCCGCCGTCACTGTCATGGGCGCCGCCAGCATCAGCCCCATCGCCAGACCCACCGCCCGGAGTCCCCGCATTCGCTCCCTCCTCATGAGCCGATGGCGAACAGGTCGCCAGTGAACCGCGTTTCAATGGTCGGCGTTTGCCGGCCGCCGGTCATCACCGGTAGGCGGCGCGTCACATACTCGGTCAGTTCACCGACGCTGATGAAACCATTCCCATCGTGGTCGTTGGCGTGAGTCAGGGCTTCCAGCACGGCCTCGGTGAAGGCGCCGTTTCGCCAGGCGTCATCCTCGCGCGACACCTCGATGGCCCTGGAGGAGGCCAGCACGGTCACGTTGCCGGTCGCCAGCGCGCGCAGGTGACGGCCGGCGATGCCCAGCGGGCCGCCGCCGGACAGCGCCGCGCCAGCATTGCAGGCGTCGATCAGCACCAGCACCCGCCCGTGGGCGGCCAGGGCCTTGATCTGCTGCCGGAGCACATAACCGGAGATCGCAGTCCGCCGCAGATCCTCCGGACGGGTCACGTCGACGTCATGGGGCAGCAGGTAGAACTCTTTTTCCTCTCCAATGTCCTGCACCACGCCGTGGCCGGAGAACAGCACAACCGCCAGGTCCTGGCCTTGCGGTGATCGGGCCAGGGTCTCGCGCAACCGGCTGAACGCGAACAGGATGGACCGGGCCGTCGCCTCCTCCTGCCGCAGGGTCAACTGAAAGCCGGGCTGGTAGGGCCAGTCCATTTGTTCGGAGAGCGTGGTCGCGACGTCGGTGGCGTCATCGTCGGCGTATTGCAGCGTCAGGTGGTCGGCCGCGTAGTCGCCGACGCCGATGGCCAGCACGTGCAGCCGCGCCCCGGGCACCAGGCCGCCGGTGAGGCGGCGGAAGTCCTCGGTGCGGGCGGCATTCTCGGCGGCGTGGATGGCGGGCGTGGTGCCCAGCAGCGGCAGCACACGCCGGATCACCTCCGGCCGGAAGGACTGGCGGATTTCGCCGGCGCGGAAGGTTTCCGGCGTGGCATCCCAGCCCCGGTTGACCACCCAGCGCAGCGCCCTGGTGGCCCGCAGGGTGCCGGCGTAGCGCCCTTCCGGTTCCCAGGCGATCCAGTCCTCGCCATTGTCGAAGGGGAACAACGCCAGCAGTTCGGTGCCGTTGTCCATGCGGTGCCAGCGGAGGGTGCCGTCATGGTAGGCGGCGACGACCAGGTCGCCGTTCGCGGCGATGTTGACCGCCCAGACGATGCCCGGGGCCGCCCGGCGCCAGAGTTCGGTGCCGGTGTCGTCGAAGGCGCGCAGAGACCACTCCGTACCGAGAACGAAGCGATCGCCGTCCGGGTGGATGGCGAGGCTGCGGGACCTCTCGTAGCGGTCCAGCGGCAAAGGTGTGCCGTTCAGTGTTGGGGGCTTGATGCTGATCCAGTTCTTGACGGCCAGGCCGTCCTGACGCGGCGGCGCGGTGCGACCGTCCTCGGGTGGGTTTTGGGTCAGCGCCAGCGCCGCGACATCGAACCGCGCCGGCCGCTTGCCCCAGACCTCGAAGCCAAAGTCCACCACCAAGCCATCGGCCGACACCGCCAGGGCGCGGTGCTGGTCGCGCGCGTCCATCTGCACCGGCCGGTGCGTCCAGCGCGGCTGTCCCTCGGCGTCCAGCACCCCGAGGACAAGGTCCGCCGCGGCCACCAGCAGGCCACCGTCCGGCAGCGCCGTCAGGCTCATCACCGTGCTGTCACCGCCCGGCAACCGCGTGCGCGCGCCCGTCGTGTCCCAGGCGAGGACGGGATGGACACCGCCGTCCTGGTGCCGGCCGGCGGCAAACAGGGTGGCGCCGTCCGCCGACCATGCGATCTTCGAGAGGTCCCAGTTGTCGATGCCGGTCCCGTCGGGCGGCGGCAGTGCCGCCAGCGTGGCACCGTCGAACAGACGCACCGCCGTCGTGTCGACGAAGCCCACCGCCAGGCGGCCGTCCACCGGGTTGAAGGCCAGGCCGAAGGGTTGCGCGAACCCGCTATCGACGGCGCGGATCAGCCCGCCGTCGGCGTCGTACAGCCGCAGGCGGCCGTCATCGCTGGTGGTCGCCAGACGGCCGTCCGGGGCGAAGGCGACCCCG
>JANQGN010000410.1 GCA_028277295.1 Rhodospira sp. | reverse complement strand
GCCCTGGCCAACGGCGACATCTGCCTGGCCCTGGGCTGGTCCGGCGATGTGCTCCAGGCCGCCGACCGCGCCGCCGAAGCCGACAACGGGGTCACCGTGGACTACGTGATTCCCAAGGAAGGCACGTTGATGTGGTTCGATACCCTGGCGATTCCGGCCGACGCCCCGAACCCGGACGCGGCCCATGCCATGATCGACTATCTGCTGGAGCCCGAGGTGTCGGCGGCGATCTCCAACTACGTGGCCTACGCCAGCGCCAACGACGCCGCCAAGCCGTTCCTGGATGAGGAGATTTTGAACGATACACGCATCTACCCCTCCGACGAGGTGCTGGCGCGCCTGTTCCCGGACCGGGCCTCGTCGCAGGCCGTGGACCGGCTGCGCACCCGACTGTGGACCCGCTTCAAGACGGGGATTTGACGGGGCGCTGGATGGGCCCTGGTTCCGCCCCGGCCACACAACCGCATCCGGACACCTCCCCCATTCATGGGGCTATCGTATTCACACTTATTTTCGCGCCGGGGCGGGGAACGCGGTCCGGACGGAAAAGTGACCCGTCATTGCTTCACCCTCGTCGCAAGACGAGGGTGAAGCAATCCAGAGCGAAGGACGCCAATATTCGCCCTGGATTGCTTCATCGCTTCGCTCCTCGCAATGACGCGTTGAAGAAGAGTTGTGTGAGTCAGATGGATTCATGGGCGAGGTCGGGAGGGGGGCGCACCATGACACCGGCCGGAAGGGCACCATGACATGATTGACACCGTGGTCCAGAGCCCCGCCGCCCGGCCCGAGGGAAGCCGGCCGGGCGCGGTACAACGCCGGCCCGAGGCGCCTCCCATCATCGATATCCAGGACGTGGTCAAGACGTTCGGCGATTTCGTCGCCGTCGATCACGTGTCCCTGACCATCCGCGAGGGCGAACTCTTTGCCCTGCTGGGGGGATCGGGCTGCGGCAAGACGACGCTGTTGCGCATGCTGGCCGGCTTCGAGCGGCCCACCGCTGGGCGCATCCTGATCGGCGGCCAGGACATGACCACGGTGGCGCCCTACGACCGCCCGGTCAACATGATGTTCCAGAGCTACGCCCTGTTCCCCCACATGACGGTGGAGGCGAACGTGGCCTTCGGGCTGCGTCAGGACGGGTTGCCCAGGCCGCGGATCCGTGATCGCGTGCGGGAGATGCTCGACCTGGTTCAGTTGACCCCCTTCGCCAAACGCAAGCCGCACCATCTGTCGGGCGGCCAGCGCCAGCGCGTCGCCCTGGCCCGGTCACTGGCCAAGCACCCGAAGGTGTTGCTGCTCGACGAGCCGCTCGCGGCGCTGGACAAGAAGCTGCGTGAGGAGACCCAGCTTGAGCTGGTCTGTATCCAGGAGCGCGTCGGCACCACCTTCGTGGTCGTGACCCATGACCAGGAAGAGGCCATGACCATGGCCGACCGCGTGGCCATCATGGACAGTGGCCGCATCGTCCAGGTCGACACACCCCATGCCCTGTACGAGTACCCCAACACCCGCTTTGTCGCCGAGTTCTTTGGGACCGTGAACCTGTTCCAGGGTGTTCTAGTGGAGGATGAACCGGACCACGTGCTCATCGATGCCGAGGGTCTCGTCAACCCGGTGTACGTGGGCCACGGCATCAGCGCGCGCGAGGAAGCCACCGTGTGGATCGCCCTCCGCCCCGAAAAGATCGCCATTTCCAAGCAGGCCCCCAAGACCCCGCACAACGAGACCCCGCACAATTGGGACAGCGGCATCATCGAGGACATCGTCTACCTGGGCGGCATCTCCACCTTCCACGTCCGGCTGGACGGCGGCGCGCTGGCCCGGGTCACCATGCAGAACCTGGAGCGCATGGCGGCGCCGGACATCACGTGGGACGACCGGGTGTTTCTGTCCTGGCGGCATGACAACATCGTTGTGGTGACCTCATGACTGGCGTCATGATACCGGCCCCCGATGAGCGGGACGCGCCCCCCCCGGTCGGACCCGAGGCCCGCGAGCAGGCCGAGCGCACATGGACCGGGCGGCGTGACAGCCATGGGGGCCTGCGCCTGACCCCCCTGCAGCGCGTCATCGCGCGCTTCGGGCGCGGCACCGTGATCGCCGTGCCCTATGGCTGGCTGCTGCTGTTCTTCCTGCTGCCGTTCATCATTGTCCTGAAGATCAGCTTCGCCGAGTTCCGCATCGGCATGCCGCCCTATACGCCCCTGCTGGAGTGGCTGGAGGGCGGCTACCTCCAGATCAAGCTGGCGTTGGGCAACTACCTGTTTCTGATCGAGGATCCGCTGTACATCACGGCCTACCTGAACTCCCTGCGGGTGGCCCTGATCTCCACCGTGATCGCCCTGCTGATCGGCTACCCCATGGCCTATGCCATCGCCCGGTCGGACCCGCCGTGGTGCTCGGTGTTCCTGCTGCTGGTGATCCTGCCCTTCTGGACCTCGTTCCTGATCCGCGTCTACGCCTGGATCGGGATCCTGAAGAACAATGGCCTGATCAACAACGCGCTGATGGCCGTGGGTCTCATTGACGAGCCGCTACCGCTGCTCAACACCGAGTTCTCGCTCTACGTCGGCATCGTCTATTCCTACCTGCCGTTCATGATCCTGCCGCTCTACGCCACCCTGGAAAAAATGGACGGCGCCTTGCTGGAGGCCGCCGCGGACCTGGGATGCCGGCCGTTCAAGACCTTCCTCACGGTGACCCTGCCGCTGTCCCTGCCGGGGATCGTCGCCGGTTCCATGCTGGTGTTCATCCCGGCCGTGGGCGAGTTCGTCATCCCCGACCTGCTGGGCGGCGCCAGCAGCCTGATGATCGGCAAGGTCCTGTGGAGCGAGTTCTTCAATAACCG
>JANQGN010000391.1 GCA_028277295.1 Rhodospira sp. | reverse complement strand
GTAGGGTGCGCTCGCGCCCCGGCCCGCCGTGCTTGCAAGGCGGGCAAACTTTAGTTTGTGCCGTTTCCCGTCGGGGAAACGGTGGGGGCGCAGCGCACCGTTTGGAGCGGAGGCGGGGCGCTGCCGACCACAGACGTGGCCGTCGAGCGCACCCTACGATCTATTACACTCCGCGTTTTGGACTCATCCGTCCGCCGACGAACTCGGTCGAGGATACCGCCCCAAAATCCCCACAATGCCATGTTGCGCTATGGTGCTATCCTATCAACCCTGAATGAGGAGGAGTCGGCGATGGTCAGGATCGCGCGAAGCCTTGGTCGGGTCGGGGCGCTGGCGGCAGCCTTGATGGTGGCGGCTTGCGCGGCGCCCACGCCCTATCAGGCGGCGCTGGACGACGGCTATGGGTACGACGGCCAGCAGGTCAGCGACAGGAACTTCCGCGTGACCTTCTCCGGCAACAGATCGACGCCCCGCGAGACGGTGGAGTCCTATCTGCTGTATCGTGCCGCCGAGGTCACCCTGCAACGCGGCTATGACGCCTTCGCGGTGGTGGAAAAGGATACCGAGCGGTTCGACCGATACACCACCTCGGGTACACACTTTGGCTTCGGGTATGGGCGTGGGTGGGGGTATCCGTACCACTACAGGTCGTCCGTGGGCCTGGCCTGGCACCATCCAGGCTATTATGGTCCGGCGACGACTTCGGCGGACTACCGCTACACGGCCTCGGCCACCATTCAGGTGCGTCGCGGTCCCGGTCACTGGGACGACCCCAACATCTATGATGCCCGTGCCGTGGTGCGCACCCTTGGGCCGGACGTCGCCAGACCACCCGACCGGGATCCCGCTGGAGTCGCGCCGTATGGTCTCGCCCCTCCCGAGAGCGCTCCACGAGGCGATGGGCCGGTGGGCTGATCCGCGCGCCAGGGTCCCCGGCAGGGTGTTGTAAGAGGACCACAGCCGAGACGAACCGGCGGCCGCGACGACCGCAAGGCCAGGGGGGGGCGCGACCGCGGGGATGGCGAAAAGTCGCGGCTCTGGAGCCCTCTCACGGTCTGTGTTGTCCTTCCAAGGGAGGTGCGGGTCTCCGCCTTTGGGCTGAAGCCGTTTGGTCATGACGGACAAACGGGATAAAGTGGGGGCTCCCGGAACACGGAGGAGTCGTCCGCCCCGTCGGCTGAGGCTCCCGTGCGCCACACCGGAGGTCCTGTTTGAACACGCTCGCCACACCCTACCTCGCCGGCAACGGCAAGACCGCCGGCCGCTTTCGGGTCTGGCCCGGCTCGCCCCATGCCCTGGGCGCCACCTGGGACGGGTCGGGCACCAACTTCGCGCTGTTTTCGGCCCATGCCGAGGCGGTGGAGTTGTGCCTGTTCGACGACAAGGGCAAGCGCGAGATCGCCCGCATCAGCTTGCCCGAGCATACTCACGAGGTGTGGCACGGCTACCTGCCGGACGTGCGGATTGGCCAGTTGTACGGCTTCCGCGTCTACGGGCCCTACGCGCCGGAGCGGGGTGATCGCTTCAATCACCACAAGCTGCTTCTGGATCCCTACGCGAAGGCGCTGGCCGGTCAGGTGAAATGGCACAACGCCCTGTTTGGCTACCTATTGGGGCACGAGGACGGCGACCTGTCGTTCTCCAAGGCGGACAGCGCCCCCTATATGCCCAAGTGCCGGGTGGTGGACACCGCCTTCACCTGGGGGGGCGATACCTTCACGCCCACCCCATGGCACGACACCATCCTGTACGAATTGCATGCGCGCGGCTTCACCAAGTGCCATCCGGGCGTGCCGCCGGACCGCCAGGGTACCTTTGCCGGCCTGGCCGAGGCGTCGGTGGTGGACTACCTGAAGGGTCTGGGTATCACCGCCGTCGAATTGCTGCCGGTGCACGCCTTCCTGCATGACCGCCACCTGATCGAGCGCGGCGTGCGCAATTACTGGGGCTACAACAGCATCGGCTTTTTCGCCCCGCATCCCG
>JANQGN010000355.1 GCA_028277295.1 Rhodospira sp. | reverse complement strand
GCCATGCGGAACACACGCTTGCCGGTGGTCTTGAAGCTGACCACCTGGACGATCACCGAGATCGTCTCCAGCACGAAAAGGCCGCCGACGATGGCCAGCACGATCTCGTGCTTGGTCACCACGCTGATGGCGCCCAGGGCGCCGCCCATGGCCAGCGAGCCGGTGTCGCCCATGAACACCATGGCCGGCGGCGCGTTGAACCAGAGGAAGCCGATGCCGGCGCCGATCAGGGCGCCGCAGAACACCGCCAGTTCGCCGGTGCCGGGCACGTGATGGATTTGCAGGTAATTGGCGAAGACGGCGTTACCCACCAGATAGGCGATGAGGGTGAACACCCCGGCGGCGATGATGACCGGCACGATGGCCAGACCGTCCAGGCCGTCGGTCAGGTTGACGGCGTTGGACGCGCCGACCATGACGAACACCGCGAACACCAGGTAGAACCAGCCCAGGTCAAGCAACAGATCCTTGAGGAAGGGGAAGGCCAGACTGGTGCTCTCGCCATTGTCGCCCAGCAGGATGATCCAGGCGGCGGCACCGGTGGCCAGCGCGATCTGCCCCAGAAGCTTGGAGCGCCCAGGCAGCCCCTTGCTATGGCGGCGGGTGACCTTCAGGTAGTCGTCGGCCAAGCCAAGGGCGCCGTACCCCAGGGTCACCATCAGCACGGCCCAGACATAGCCGCTGGACAGGTCGGCCCACAGCAGGGTGGCGATGCCCACCGCCAGCAGGATCATGATCCCGCCCATGGTGGGCGTTCCCTGCTTGGTCAGCAGGTGGCTTTCGGGGCCATCCTCGCGGATCGGCTGGCCCTCGGCATGGCGCCGCCGCAGCCAGCGGATGAGGGCCGGTCCGAAGACAAAGGCCACCAGCATCGCTGTCATGACCGCGCCGCCGCTGCGGAACGTCAGATAGCGAAAGACGTTCAGAGCGCCGAACTGATCCGAAAACTGATACAACAGATAGAGCATTCACCCGGTCCTGTTCCGCCGTCCTCGTGTCTCGCCTGGTGTGCCTCCGGCCCGGCGTGCCGAGCCCTCCTTGTCGATCCGTGTCCGCCAGCGTCAGGCCGCCGGCTCGCCCTCGGCGGGCGTGTCGGCCTCCGCCAGCGCCAGCAGGGCGCCAACAACCAGGCTCATGCGGCTGCCCAGCGAACCCTTGACCATCACCACGTCACCCGGCCGCGCCGACGCCGTCACCAGCGGTGCCAGGACCTCGCTGGTGGGGGCGTGGGCGCCACGCCGGCCGGTGGGCAGCGCCTGATGTAGGTGCGCCATCAAGGGCCCGGCGGTATGCACCAGATCGATCCCATGTTCCAGTACGGAGGCGGCAAGCCCGGCATGCAACGCCGGTCCGTCGTCTCCCAGCTCCAGCATGTCGCCCAGCACGGCGACGCGCCGTCCGCCCGGGCCAGGCCGGGTGAGCGCCAGGGTTTCCAACGCCGCCGTCACGGCGACGGGGCTGGCGTTGTAGCTTTCATCGATCAACCGCAGGCGGCCGCCCGGCATGACAATCTCCCGTCGCTCGCCCCGTCCCTTCGGCGGCGTCAGGCGGCCCAGCGCCGCCAACGTCGGTGGCACATCGGCGCCGTCGGGCACCAGGGCCCGCGCCGCCGCCACCACCGCCAGGCTGTTCAGCGCCCAGTGGCGCCCCTCCAGCCCCAGCGCATAGCTCATCGGCGCCCCGTCACAGACCATGAACACCCGCTGCTGGCCCGGGTCGCGCGCCAGGTCCAGCAACCGCGCGTCGGCCTCGGCATGGGCGCCAAAGCCGATCACCCGGCCGGCCCCGGCCGCCCGCGCGGCCCGCGCCAGGCGGCGGAAGTGGCGGCTGTCGCGCGGCAGGACCGCCACGCCGTCGGGTTCCAGCCCCTGGAGGATCTCCGCCTTGGCATCGGCGATCCCCTCCTCGGACGCGAAAAACGCCAGGTGCGCCGAGGCGACGGCGGTGATCACGGCCACATGCGGCCGCGCCAGCCGGGTAAGCCGCGCGATCTCGCCGGCATGGTTCATGCCCATCTCGATGACCGCGAAGGCGGTGTCGGCGGGCATGCGCGCCAGGGTCAGCGGCACGCCCCAGTGGTTGTTCAGATTGCCCTGGGTGGCATGGGTCGGCCCCAGGACCGACAGCGCCAGGGCCAGCATCTCCTTGGTGCCGGTCTTGCCGACGCTGCCGGTGACACCCACCACCCGGGCGTGGGCGGCGCGGGCGCGGGCATGGCGGCCAAGGGCCTGGAGGGCGGCGAAGGTATCTTCCACCAGCAGCAGCCGCGCCGGATCCACGCCTGCCGGAACCCGATGCGCCACGGCGGCGGCGGCATCAGCCTCCAGGGCGGCGGCGACATAGTCATGACCGTCGAGGCTCGGTCCCTGGAGGGCCACGAACAGATCCCCGGGCGCCACCGCGCGGCTGTCGATGGACACGCCGGACGCCGTCCAGATGCCGCCGGTCCGGCCACCGGTGGCGCGCGCGGCCTCGTCATGAGTCCAGAGAGCGGGGATCGGCTGGCTCATCGCGCCCCCTCCCCCGTCTCGCGCGCGCGCACGGCGGCGCGGGCCTGGGTGGCGTCGTCGAAGGGCAGCACCCGGCCGCCGACCTCCTGCCCCTGCTCATGCCCCTTGCCGGCGATCAGCAGCACGTCTCCCGGCCCGAGCGCGGCGACACCGGCGCGGATCGCCTCGGCGCGGTCGCCGATCTCGCGCCCGCCCGGGCATGCGGCCAGGACGGCGGCGCGAATGGCGGCCGGATCCTCGCCGCGCGGGTTGTCATCGGTGAGAATGGGCACGTCGGCGAGGCGAGCGGCGATCTCGCCCATGATCGGACGCTTGGCCCGATCCCGATCGCCGCCGCAGCCGAACACGCAGACCAGCCGCCCGGCGGTGTGCGGACGCAGGGCGCGCAAAACGGTCTCCAGCGAATCCGGGGTGTGGGCATAGTCCACATAGACCGTCGCACCATTGCCCAAAACGGCCACGTTCTGCATGCGGCCGGGCACCCCGGTGAGCGTTTCCAGCGCCGCCACGGAACGGCCGGCGGTGGCCCCGCAGGCCAGCACCAGGCCCAGCGCCGCCAGGGCGTTGTGGGCCTGGAAGGTCCCGGCCAGCGGCAACTGGACCCGGTGCCGCGTGCCCAGCACCCGCAGGGTCAGGTCCTGGCCCTCGGGTGCCGGGCGCGCCTCCTCCAGCCGCAGATCGGCGCCGCGCTGGCCGTAGGTCAGCACCTGATGGCCATGGCCCCGGCACGCCTCGACCAGTGGACCGGCCTGCGGGGTGTCGGCGTTGAGCACGGCCACGCCCCCCGGAGCCATGACCTCGGTGAACAGGCGGGTCTTGGCGGCGAGGTAGGCGGCCATGGAGCCGTGATAGTCCAGGTGATCGTGGGTCAGGTTGGTGAAGGCGGCGGCCCGCACCCGCACGCCATCCATGCGGTACTGGTGCAGGCCGTGGCTCGACGCCTCCATGGCCAGGTGATCGCACCCAGCGGCGGCCATGTCGGCCAGCACCTGATGCAGCGCGACCGGATCGGGCGTTGTCTTGACGCTGGCGCGCTCATACCCCGGCCCCACCGCGCCCAGGGTGCCCAGGCTGCCGGCCTTGAAACCGAGCGCCGTCCAGATCTGCCGGGCGAACACCGCGGTCGAGGTCTTGCCGTTGGTGCCGGTCACGGCGACCACGGTGTTCGGCTGAGGCCCGAAGAAACGGGCCGCCATGAGAGCGAAGGCGCGGCGCGGGTTGGCCTCGGTGATCAGGTGCACCGGGCGCGCCCCGTCCTCCACTCGCGTTCCCAGGGGCGCCAGCACGGCCACGGCGCCGCGCGCCAGCGCCTCGCCGATATGGGCACGGCCATCCTGGGTCGCGCCCGGCAAGGCGGCGAACAGGAATCCGGGCGCGACCTGACGAGAGTCCGCCGTCAGGCCGGCGATCTCCAGGTCACGTTCGGGTCCTTCCGCATCGCTCTGCAACAGACGGCCCATGGTCTCCCTCTCGTCTCCCCCGTCGGTGTCCGTATCCGTGTCCATGTCTGTCGAGCCGGCGGTTCCCCGCGCGGACGGTCCCTCGCGCAGGGCCGCCATCAGGTCAGCGACGCGCACCACCGATCCGCCCTTCTCCAACACCCTCGTCCCCGCCCGCCACCGCCAGGCGCAGCCCTTCGGGCGGGCCGTCCGTCGCCGGCCGGGGCGCCACCCCCAGCAGCGGCGCCACCCGGGCGATGATCGCCCCCACCGTCGGCGCCGCGTTCCATCCGGCGGTGGCGAAGCCGTGCGTCTCCGGAAGTCCCTTGGGTTCGTCCAGCATGGCCAGGACCACATAGCGCGGGTCATCCATGGGGAAGGCGGCCACGAACGACGGCATGAGCGCCTTGCGCCGATAGCCCCCATCGGTGGCCTTTTCCGCCGTGCCGGTCTTGCCGCCGACCCTGTAACCTGGCACATCGGCCCTGGCGCCCGTGCCCTCCTCCACCACCAGCCGCATGAGCTGGCGCAGCTTGTCGGAGGTGGTCGCCGACACCACCTGCCGCCCCTCGGGCACGGTGCCCGGCGCGCGGCGCAGCAGCGTGGGCGCGCGCAGCACGCCGCCATTGACCAGCGCCGCCGTGGCGCCGGCCAGATGCAATGGCGTGACGGCGATTCCGTGGCCGTAGGAAATGGTCACCGTGTTGATGGGCCGCCACCTGTCCGGATAGAGCGGCACGCCGGCCTCCGGAAGTTCGATGGACACCGGCGACAGCAACCCGAGCCGGTTGAGGAATGCCTTCTGGGCCTCACCGCCCACGGCCAGGGCCATCTTGCCGGAGCCGATGTTGGACGAGTGCACCAGGATCTCAGGGATCGACAGCCACCGCCCCTGGGCGTGGAAGTCCTTGATCGCGAACCCGGCCATGCGCAGCGGGTGGGTGGCGTCGAAGCCATCGGTCAGGCGATAGCCCCCCACCTCCAGGCCCAGGGCCGTGTTGATCAGCTTGAAGGTGGAGCCCATCTCGTAGACGCCCAGGGTGGCGCGATTAAACCGCGCCTCGGGCGGCGCCGCGCCGTAGTGCTCGGGCTCGTAGTCGGGCAGGCTGACCAGGGCCACCAGTTCCCCGGTGCGCGCGTCCATCACCAGGGCGGCGCCGGCCAGGGCCTGGAACCGCTCGACGGCCTCGGCCAGCACCTGACGCACCGCATGCTGAACGCGGATATCCAGCGACAGACGCAGCGGCCGGTTGTCGGTGCCCAGCCTGTCGTCAAAGGCGCGCTCGATGCCGGCGATACCCCGGTTGTCCACGTTCGTTGCGCCCAGCACATGCGCGGCCAGGCGGCCTTGCGGGAAGACCCGGCGCTCGGCGGCCTCGAACTCCAGTCCCGGCAGACCCAGGCGGTTGACGAGGTCCTGCTCGCGCGGGGTCAGGTTGCGGCGCAGGTAGACGAAGCCGCGCCCGGAGGCCAGCCGCGCGCGCGCCGTCTCGAACGGAAGATCGGGAAGCACGGACACCAGCCGCGCGGCCGTGTCGTCCGGATCCCGCACCGTGCGAGCATCGGCGTACAGATTGACGGTGGGCAGGTTGGTGGCCAGCACAACGCCGTTGCGGTCCAGGATGTCGCCACGATGCACCACCGCCCGCGCCACCGGGATAGAGGCCGTGACACTCTCGGGCGCGCGCCCCCCTGACACGGCCATCAAGTCCACCAGCCGCACCGCGATCACCAGGAAGGCGATCAGGAACACCCCGGCGGTGATGACCAGCCGCGTGCGCCCCACCTCGATGGCCACCTTGACTTGACTGTCCAGGGCCACGCGCGCGGCATGACGGGTGCCGCGGCCGGCCAGGTCGCGGATTTCGGCGCCGGGGTACACACACTGGCCGCGCCGCCGCGACGGGAACAGGCGTCCGGTCATGGGCGGCCTCCCAGCGTCATCAGCGGCAAGGTGACCAGGGTGGCGGGTGCCATGGCCGGCTTGCGGCCTGGCAGCGGGACGGCATCGGCCCGACCCGGGTTGAGCACGCGCGGCGCCAGCGGCTCGGGCGCGGCGCCCGAGCCCTCCTTATCCGGCCGGCTCACCGGACGGAATGGCAGCGCGGCCAGCATCGCCATGCGCTCCGGCCCCACCGGCACCAGATCCAGGTGCCGCCCCGCCAGGCGGTCCAGGTAACCAGGCTCGTTCAGATAGCTCCATTCGGCGCGCAGCACATGGATCACCTCGCGGTCGGTGGCGATGGCGCGGTTCAGGGCGGCCAGTTCGTCCTCCAGGGCGATGACCTCGTACTTGAGCAGAAACAGGCCGGTGGCCAGCGCCAGCACCAGCCCCCCCCAGAGAATGGCGACGCCACGGATCATGGCTGGCCTCCCGGCTCAAGGGGGGTGGGCGCCGGAACGTCGGTGCGCTCGGCCACCCGCAGCCGGGCCGAGCGGGCGCGCGGGTTGGCGGCCACCTCGGCGTCGCCGGGCCGCAGGGCCTTGCGGCCCACGGCGCGGAAGGTGGGCGGCGGCTGATCGTTGGCGGCGGCCGGCAGGTGGCGCGACGGCCGGGGTCGATCGCCGGAGCGGTCGCGCATGAAGTCCTTGACCAGGCGGTCCTCAAGCGAATGGAAGCTCACCACCACCAGCCGCCCGCCCGGCGCCAACAAGGACTCGGCGCCGGTCAGGCCGGCGGCCAGTTCGCCCAGTTCGTCGTTCACCTTAAGACGCAGGGCCTGGAAGGTGCGGGTGGCCGGGTCGATGCCGTCCCGCGCCTGCTGGCGGGCGGCACCGGGGATGGCGGCGCGCACCACCTCGGCCAGGCGCCCGGTGCGGGCCAGCGGGGCCTCGGCGCGGGCGGCGACGATGGCCCGGGCGACCCGGCGGGCATGGCGCTCCTCGCCCAGGACATGGATCACATCGGCGAGCGCCTGTTCGTCGAGGGTATTGATCAGATCGGCGGCCGTGGGACCCTCGGCGCTCATGCGCATGTCCAGCGGGCCGTCGCGCAGGAAGGAAAAACCGCGCACGGGGTCGTCGACCTGGGGGGAGGAGATGCCAAGATCGAGGGCGATGCCGTTCACGGCATGGACCCCGTGCCCGGGCAGTGACCGACCCATGGCGCCGAAGCACCCGTGGATCAGCCGGAAACGGTCGGGGAAGTCATTGGCCACGGCCTCGGCATGGGGTCGCGCCGCTGGGTCGCGGTCGATGGCCCAGACGACGCACCCGGGCGCCGCCGCCAGGATGGCGCGGGTGTAGCCTCCGAGACCAAAGGTCCCATCCACGTACACGCCGCCGTCGCGGACCGCCAGGGCGCCCACCACCGCGTCGCGCATCACCGGGATATGGCCGAGGGACGCGATCATGATGGCGCCTCCCCCCTCTGGCCGCCGCGTGGCGGCAACACCGGCCCAGAGGGCGGCGCCTGGCGGGCGCGCTCCAGAAGCTGTTCCATCTTCCGCTGCTGGGCCGCCGGCTCCCAGATCTGGAAGGTGCGCGCCTTGCCCACGAAGGCCGCCTGCTCGGTGATCCCGGCGTGCTCCATCAGATCCCGGGGCAGCACGATGCGCCCCGTCTGGTCGTAGGGCACCTGATGGCTGGAGGCGAACACGAGCTGGGTGATCTCGTCCAGGTCGGACGAGAACGCCGGCAGGGCTTCCAGCCCCTCGCTCA
>JANQGN010000345.1 GCA_028277295.1 Rhodospira sp. | reverse complement strand
CGGGAAACGGCAACACCCAAAGTCGGCCCGCCTTGCAAGCACGGCGGGCCGGGGCGCGAGCGCACCCTACGGGAGAGGTCGGACGTCAAAGATCAAAGGCCGCTCCGCCATAATGAGAACGGCTGGTTCAAATCCGACAGACTGCTCGATCACACATGGCCGACCTCGCGCAGGAAATCCACCAGCAGCACGGCGACGGTATCCGGGTCCTCGACACAGGGCAGGTGACCGACCCCGGGGATCATCTCCAGCCGCGCGCGCGGAATGCGGCCGGCCAGAGCCCGCACCGTATCGGGCGGCGTGCTGCCATCGAGGCCACCGCCGATCACCAGGGTCGGGATATCAATGGCGCCGACAGCCTCGGTCAGGTCGGCATCGCGGATGGCGGTCGCGACGCCCAGAAAGCCCTCGACCGGCGCCCGCGCCACCATGTTGCGCCAGGGCGCCAGACGCTCTGGATCGGCCTGGAAGGCGGGAGGAAACCAGCGGTCCATCGTCGGTCCGACCGCCGCCACCATGCCGCCCTCGCGCACGGCTTTCAGGCGCGCCTCCCAGATCTCGGGGCCGCCGATCCGGCTGGCGGTGTTGGACAGCACCACGCCGCGAAGCCGGTCCGACGCGCGCACCGCCAGGTCCTGGCCCACCAGGCCGCCCACGGACACCCCGCACAACACGAAGCGATCGATCCTCAGGTGATCGACCAGGGCGAGCACATCGTCGCCCAAGGTGCCGACGGTCCAGGGGCTGGCCGCGTCCCACGGCGGCATGTCGGACAGCCCATGCCCACGCATGTCATGGGTCAGGGCCCGCACACGCCCGCCCATGCGGGCGAGAACGGGCTCCCAGATGCGCATGTCGGTGGCCAGGGCATTGACGAACACCAACCAGGGCAAGCCGGGCGCGCCCGCGACCCGATAATGAAGCCCGACCTCAGGCAACACGGCAAACGACATGAGCGGCCGTTCCCTCTTCCAAACAAGCCCGCCTAACCGTCACAGCAGGCGCGGCAGCCACAGTGCCAACCCCGGCACGGCCAGGATCAAGACCACCCGCAGCAATTCGATCCCGAAAAACGGCAGCACACCCCGAAAGACGGTGCCCATGGACACGCCGGGACTGACCGCGCGGATGATGAACACGTTCAGACCCACCGGCGGGGTGATCAGGCCCAGTTCGACCACGATCAGCGCCAGCACGCCGAACCAGATCTTAAGCTCCTCGGCGCCCAGGCCATAGGCCGATGTGGCGGCCGTCGCCACGTCGCCGCCGTTCAGGTCGAGGAGAACGGGGAACACAAACGGAACCACCACCAGGATCATGGACAGGGATTCCATCACGCACCCCAGCACGATCAGCAGCCCCAACACCAGACCCAGCACCAGCCAGGGATCCAGGCTGGCCGCTCCGGCCCACTCGGCCAGGGCGGCGGGCAAGCCGCTGCGGGCGAAGAACCCCTTGAGCACCTCGGCGCCCACCAGGATGAAGTACAGCATGCCAGCGGTGACGGCCGTGGCGCGGAGCGCGGCGGCGATTTCCCGGCGCCCCAGTCCCTCGCCCGCGCCATGCCGCGCGCGCAGCCACAGGCCATAGGCCACCACGCCAAACACACCGACCCCGGCGGCTGGCGTCGGCGTGAACAGGCCAGCGCCCAGCCCCAGGACGATGGCACCAAACAACACGATCACCGGGACCAGGCGCCGCAGCGCGAGCCGGCGGGCCTCCCGGGTCATCGGCGGTGTCGGCGGCGCCAGGGCCGGCCGCAGCCGCACCCGCACGGCGATGACCGCCACGAAGAACGCCACCGCCACCAGACCGGGCAGAATGGCCGCCTGGAACATGGCCACCACCGAGGCCTCGACGACGATCGCGTAAACCACCAGGGCCACCGACGGCGGGATGAGGATACCCAGCGAACCGCCGGCGGCCAGGGTCCCCGTCGCCAGTCCGTCGGCATAGCCCAGGCGGCGCAATTCGGGCAGGGCGATCCGGCCCATGGTGCTGGCGGTGGCCAGCGATGAGCCGCAGACGGCGCCGAAGCCAGCGCAAGCGATCACGGCGGCCATGGCCACACCACCGCGCAGCCGGCCCACCAGCACGTTGATGCCCTGGAATAGATCCCTGCTCAGGTTGGCGTATGCGGCCAGGTAGCCCATCAGGATGAACAGCGGGATCACGGACAGTTCGTAACTGGAGACGACGCTCCAGGTCAGGGTTTTAAACTGGGCCAGGTAAGGACCGAAGCGGAGGTAGGGCGCCACCAGCGACAGCACCCAAGACCCGCCGACACCGACCGTCACCATGGCCAGGGCCACGGGAACGCGCAGGGCGATCAGCAACACCAGCACCCCGAAACCGGCCAGCCCGACCAGTTCCCGCTCACCCATGCCCCGGCTCCCATGACCCGGGATCCGGCGCGCGGCGTGTACCGGTGGGCGCCAGGGCGAGCACGGCGGCGGTCAGGCTCCAGGCCAGGGTGGCGACAACCCCCGGCACCCAGAAGGGCCACTCGGGCCAGGAATGAACGCTGGACACCACCCCGTCGGCGCGCGCCTCCAGCATGCCGGCGGACATGCGGCTGCCCAGGAACAGCGCCAGCCCCGCCGTGAGCCCGTGGGTCAGCCGGTCGATCGCCCGAGTCACCGGGCGCGGCAGCCGCTGCGTGAACAAGTCCACCGCCACGTGCCCCCCCTGCATCTGGCACCAGGGCAGGAACGACAGGGCCGCGCCACCCGCCAGCAGGGCAACGATCTCCTCGTAGCCGGACAGCCCCGGGACCGCGCCTCCCCAGGTTCGCGCCACGGCGTCCAGCCCAAATCCGGCGGCGTTGATCACGGTCATGGAGACGATCACCAGCAGCATAAGACCGCCATAGAGCGCCAGGGCGTCGGCCAGCGGCGCCACCATCCGGTCACGCAGCCACGAAAGCCCGCCGCGTTCGGGGGGCCCCTGGCGTCGCGCGCCGCCGGGCGCGGGTGGGGACGGAACCGTCATCCGTCGCATCATCCTGTCTGTATGGCGCCCCATCCGAGACGTCGCGGAGCACGCCGCGCCAGGCGCGCCTTACCGCCCAACCTCTACCGCCCCGCCTCCGCCCGCGCGTGGCGCGCGATCGCCGCCTTGGCCGCCGCCAGCAGGTCGGCCGCCGGCAAACCACGCTGGGCGGCGTCGGCCAGCCACCGATCCTCGACCGCCTGGAACGCGTCCAGGAACGCCTGGGTGTCGGCCTCCGACACCTGGATCAGGGTATTGCCGCGATCGGCGGCGACGGCCATCACCTTGGGCTCGATGCTGTCCCAGGCCACGCCGGCGGTCCGTGCCAGGGTCGCCCCGGATTCCGCATCGATGATGGCGCGCAGGTCCTCGGGCAAGCCCTCATAGCGCTCCTTATTCATCGCCAGCAGAAACGTCGTGGTGCCGAACCGGCGCCCGTCGGACAGTTCCGTGTGCGCGCGGGCGATATCCACAACCTTGAGAGGCATGGCCACCTCGAAGGGAATGAAGGCCCCATCCAGCACCCCCTGGGACAGAGCCTGGGGCAGTTCCGGCGCCGGCATGGCCACGGGGTCGGCGCCCATGGCCTCGATCATCCAGGTGCCCGAGCGGGAGGGCACCCGCAGCTTCAGCCCGCGCATGTCGTCGATGGTCCGCACCTCGGCGTTCACGGTGTGCAGGGCTTGACCAGAATGCACGTGGACCAGCAGCGGATGGATATCCGCGAAGTCCTCCGCCAGGTGCTCCACCATCAGATCCTGGATGGCCAGGTTGGTGACAACCGCGCTGCCGCCGTGCACGCTGGGCAGGTTGAACACCTCGGCGCGCGGAAACACCCCCGGGGTGTACCCGAGAACGGTCCAGACGATATCGGCGACGCCATCGCGCGCTTGCTGGTAGAGTTCCGGCGGAGAGCCGCCCAGGGCCATGGACGGGAAGATCTCGAAGGCGATCCGGCCGTCCGAGGCCGCCTCGATCCGCTTCGCCCAAGGGACGATAAAGTCCGCGTGATTGACGGCCTTGGCGCTCAGGAAGTGATGCACGGTTAGCGTCACATCCTGCGCCCGGGCCGCGCCAGAGGCAGCCAGGGCGGCGGCGGCCATGGCGGTGACGGCGACGGCGCGCGCCCAGGTCTTGATCATCATCGCTCCCCCAATTCGCTCCGTTAGAGCCCGTCCGTAAAGTCTCGAGAACCGCAATGTCGTGTGTGCCTGCACCCGGATCGCATGCCTTATATGGTGCCTTGCAAGGCTCTCCGGACAGACACTTAGAGCATGTTGCGTGATTTCTGAATCGCCCAACATGTTATAACAGCTTGTTTTTCAAGCAAATCGTCCCCAAAAGACCTTCCAGGGCGATCTGTGCCAGATCGTTCGGGATTTGCTTGTCTTATGGTTCGGGTCGGCTCGATGGGCAAGATTGAGCCGCTGGCGGGGGGTGGCCACCCCCGGCCGGCGGCGGGGTCGGACCGTGGATTTGCTGGCGATTGTAGCGCCGCGCTAGAGTGAGGTCGCCCCGTCTTTTCCTTATGGCCTGAATGGATACCAGGGCATCAAGGCCCGTATGACAAGCACAGGACC
>JANQGN010000336.1 GCA_028277295.1 Rhodospira sp. | reverse complement strand
TCGGCCTGTGGACCACCGCCCCGCTGGACGACGCCATGACCACCCGCGCCCGCGCCCGGGGCCTGGAGCCGACGGTGGTCGATCGCGACGCCCTGGCGGCGATGCTGCCGCCGGGCGCCGTTCACCAGGGCCTGGCGCTGGCCGTGGGCCCCTTGCCGGACCGCGCCCTGGAGGACCTGCCCAACGCGGGTCCGGCCGGCGCGGATGTGGTGATCGTCCTTGACCAGGTCTCCGACCCGCACAACGTGGGCGCCATCCTGCGGTCGGCGGCGGCACTGGGCGCCCGCGCCGTGATCACCCAGGACCGTCACGCCCCGGCCGAGACCGCCACCCTGGCCAAGGCGGCCAGCGGCGCGCTGGAGCGGCTCCCGCTCATTCGGGTGACCAACATCGCCCGCGCCCTGGAAGCCCTGCGGAACAAGGGCTACTGGAGCGTCGGCCTGGACGCGGGCGCGCCGGTCACCCTGGCCGGGGCCGGCCTCTCCGGACCTCTTGCCCTGGTGCTGGGGGCCGAGGGCGCCGGCCTGCGCCGCCTGACCCGGGCGACCTGCGACCACCTGGCGCGCCTGCCCATGACCGGGGCGGTGGAGAGCCTCAATGTTTCCAATGCCGCCGCCGTGGCCCTCTACGAGTTGCGGCGCACCGCGCTGGATCAGCCCGCCGCGCCCTCCAGCGCATAGTCGGCCAGGGCCTCGTAATGGGCGCCGTCGCGAGTCAGATGACTTTGGAACAGAGTCACGGACTCGGCCGTGAACGGAGGAAAGGGCCGGTCGTTGTGGCCGCCAATGAAGCCCTCCAGCCGCCCCCGGTCGGCGTCGCGCAATCGCGCCAGCGTCACATGAGGCGTGAACTTGCGGGTCTCGGGCGTGAAACCAGCCCGCACCACGGCGCTCTCCACCTTTTCCTGAAGATGCGCCAGGGCCGGGGCGCGCTCCGCGCCAACCCACAGCGCATGCACCCGCCGCCCCTTGCCGAACGTGCCGATGCCGCCCAGCCGGACCTCGACGGGCGGCGCGTGCAAGGCCGTCAGGGCGGCATCCAGATCCTCGGCCTCGGCCGGATGGACCTCGCCAACAAAGCGTAGCGTCAGATGCAGGTCCTCGGCCGCGACCCAGCGCGCCCCACGCAAGCCGATGGCCATCCCCGCCAAGGCAGCACGCAGGTCCGACGGCAACGCCAGGGCCACGAACAGACGCATCACCTCTCCACGCGCGTCAAAAGCGCTTCCACGGCCGGCAGGATGCCCGCCACCATCACCGCCACGCCCTCCGCCGTCGGGTGAATGCCGTCGGCCTGGTTCAACGCCGGCTCGGCCGCCACGCCCTCCAGGAAGAAGGGATAGAGCAAGGCGCCGGTCTCCTCGGCCACCTCCGGGAAGACGGCGTTGAAGGCCGCCCCGTAGTCCGCCCCAAGGTTGGGCGGCGCCAGCATGCCGGCGATCAACACCGGCATGCCCTCGCCCTGAAGGCGATCGACAATGGCCATCAGGTTCTCGCGCGTGCCCTCGGTATCCAGGCCGCGCAGGCCGTCATTGCCGCCCAGGGCGACGATCGCCGCGTCCGGATCGTCGGCCAGCACCCAGTCGAGCCGCGCCCGCCCGCCCGCCGTGGTATCACCGGACACCCCCGCGTCCAGCACCACCACGGCATGGCCGCGCGCGCGAAGCGCGTCTTCCAGCCGAACCGGAAAGGCGTCCTCGTGGGGCAACCCGTAGCCGGCGGTCAGGCTGTCACCAAGGGCCAGCAAGCGCAGCGGATCCGCCGCCACCGGAGGGGCGTAAAACAGGATCGCGCCCAGCATCAGCCCGATCGCCGCCCAGCCCCGGCGTGCGTTGACGGACCAGGGAAAACGCCCATATGCGCGGGAGGGCTGTTCCCGCCGCGCGCCACCGCCACCAAAAGGACGCGTCATCACCATGACCGACTCATCCGCCGCCCCGGCCATCCGTCTGGACGACCTCCACCTGACACTGGCCGGTCCGGCCGGACGGGTCAACATCTTGCGCGGCGTGGACCTTGCCGTTCCGGCCGGCGAGGCCGTGGGCGTTGTCGGACCCTCGGGCGCCGGCAAGTCCACCTTGCTGATGGTGATCGCCGGGCTGGAGCGGCCCACGGGCGGGCACGTCCGGGTGGATGGCCACGACCTGGGCGCGATGGACGAGGACGCCCTAGCCCGCTTCCGCCGCGATCATGTGGGGGTGGTGTTCCAGGGCTTTCACCTGATCCCCACGATGACCGCCGAGGAGAACGTGGCCGTGCCGCTGGAGTTCGCCGGGCGCCGCGACGCCTTCCCCGTCGCCCGGGCGCAACTGGAGGCGGTCGGCCTGGGCCATCGCCTGCGCCATTACCCCGGGCAACTCTCCGGCGGCGAGCAGCAGCGCGTCGCCCTGGCGCGCGCCTTCGCCCCCCGCCCCCGGCTGCTGCTGGCCGACGAGCCCACCGGCAACCTGGATGGCGAGACGGGCCGACAGGTCATGGACCTGTTGTTTCACCTGCATGACGCCCACGGCACCACGCTCATGCTCATCACCCACGACCCGGCCCTGGCGGCGCGCTGTGACCGCGCCATCCATATCGAGGATGGCCTGATCGCCGGCACCCGCCCGAGCGCCGCGGCATGAGAAGCGCCGCGCCCCTCCCGCTTCCCCTCTCGCTGCGGCTGGCGCTACGGGAGATGCGCGGCGGCCTGTCCGGCCTGCGCGTTCTTCTAGCCTGCCTGGCGCTGGGCGTCTTCGCCATCGCCGCCGCCGGATCCCTCACACGGTCCATCCAGGCGGGGCTGGAGGCCGACGCCCAGGCGCTGCTGGGCGGCGACCTGGTGGTGGAGCGGCGCTACCAGCCGCCAGATGAGGACGAGCAAGCCGCCCTGGATACCCTGGCCACCACAACCCGTGTCGCCATCCTGCGAGCGATGGCCGTGGCCCCGGGCGACTCCGGCGCGCGCGCCCTGGTGGACCTGAAGGCCGTCGGCGCAGGCTATCCCCTGTATGGCACCGTGGCGTTGCGCGATGGCGCCTCCCTCGACACCGCCCTCGCGCAAAGGGACGGCGTCTGGGGCGCGGTGGCCGCCCCCGCCCTGCTGGAGCGCCTCGGCCTGGCCGTGGGCGACCGGTTCCGCCTGGGCTCGCTGACGCTGGAGCTGCGCGATACCCTGGCCCGCGAGCCGGACCGGGCCACCAGCCTGTTCACCCTGGGGCCGCGCCTGATGATCGCGCTGGACGCCCTGCCGGCCACCGAGCTGGTGCGGCCCGGCAGCCTGGTGACCTGGGAGACCCGATTGCGCGCCGACAAGGGCGTGTCACCGCCGCGCATCCGCGCCCGCCTGACCGAGGCGTTCCCCGAGGCCGGCTGGCGGCTGCGCGGCACCGACCAGGCGGCGCCGGGCCTGACCGGGTTCCTGCGCACCCTGGCCCTGTTCCTGACCCTGGTGGGGCTGACCGCCCTGCTGGTGGGCGGGATCGGCGTGGCCAATGCCACCGGCGCGTGGCTCCAGCGGCGCATGCCCACCATCGCCACCCTGAAATGTCTGGGCGCGCCGGCCGGGCTGGTCTTCCAGGTGTACCTGATCCAGATTGGTCTGCTGTCGCTGCTGGGCATCGGCCTGGGCGTAGCCGGCGGAGCGCTCACCCCCTGGCTGGTCACGGCGCTGGCCGCTGACCTTCTGCCCGTGCGCGCCGAACCAGCCCTGCATGCCCGGCCGCTGCTGCTGGCGGTCGCCTTCGGGGCCCTCACGGCGCTTGTGTTCGCCTTGTGGCCCCTCGCCCGGGCGCGGGACATCCCCGCCCTGGCCCTGATCAAGGGCGTGGAGACGACGACGCCGGGGCGGCGCTGGCCGCGCCGGCGGTATCTGGTCCTGCTGGCGCTGGCGCTGACGGCCCTGGTCGCGCTCACCGTGGGCACCGCCGACAATCCCCGCTTCGCCCTGGGATTCACCGGCGGCGCGGCGATGGCCATGGCCCTGTTCGCCCTGGCCGCCCTGCTGGTGCGCCGCCTGGCCCGCGCCGCCGGGCCGCTGGCCCATGGGCGCCCGGGCCTGCGCCTGGCGCTCGCCAACCTGCATCGCCCGGGCGCCGCCACCGGCTCGGTCATCCTCTCACTGGGCCTGGGGCTGTCGGTGCTGGTGATCGTGGCGCTGATCCAGGGCAATCTTGCCCGCCAGGTCGACGAGCGCCTGCCGGAGCGTGCGCCGTCCTTCTTCTTCATCGACCTACAGCCGGACCAGGTGGACCCCTTCCGCGCTGTGTTGGCCGAGGCGGGGAACGGAGCCGTCGCCGAGACCGCCTTCGCCGACATGGTGCGCGGCCGCATCACGGCCCTGAAGGGTGTGCCGGCCGCCGAGGCGGGCGTCGACCCGGACGTGGCCTGGGCCCTGCGCGGTGACCGGGGCTTCACCACCGGCGCCACACCGCCCGAGGACACGACCATTGTGCGCGGCCAGTGGTGGCCCGCCGACTATGAGGGACCGCCCCTTTTCTCCCTGTCCGAGGAACTGGCCACCGGGTTCGGCCTGGACCTCGGCGATACGGTCACCGTCAACATCCTGGGCCGCGAGATCACCGGCACCCTGGCCAACACCCGCCGCATCGACTGGGGCAGCCTGCGCATCAACTTCACCTTCGTGGTCTCGCCCAGCGCCCTCGCCGGTGCCCCGCGCACCTGGATCGCCACCGTACGCCTGGATGGCGACGCGGCGACCGAGACCGAATCGGCCGTCGAGCGCGCCGTCACCGACGCCCTGCCCAATGTATCGGCCATCCGCGTCAGGAACGCGCTGGAGGCGGCCCGGACGATCCTGGACGGGGCCGCCCGGGCCATCACCGCCAGCACCGCCATCACCCTGGTGGCCGGGGGCCTGGTTCTGGCCGGGGCCATGGCCGCCGGGCACGGCCGGCGGGTCTACGAATCGGTGGTGCTGAAGGTGGTGGGCGCCACCCGGGGGGCGCTGCTGCGCGGCTACCTTCTGGAACATGGTCTGCTTGGGCTGGCCACCGGCGCCATCGCCGCCGCCGTGGGCACCGCCGGCGCCTGGGCCGTGGTGGTGCTCGTCATGGACTCAGAATGGGTGTTCCTGCCGGACGTGCTGGCGATGACGCTGGTCGCCTGCATCCTGGTGACCCTGACCGCCGGCTACGTGGGCACCTGGCGGGCCCTGTCCGGCAAGGCCGGCCCCTGGCTAAGGAACGAGTGATCCGCCGCCCGCCGGCGGACGGACGACGCCGGTCGGGTTGGGCGCTACTCCGCGACGGCGACGCTGTCCAGCGCCCGGGCCGTCTTGGCCGCGCCCCAGACCCGCTGGTCCCGTGGCCCGGCGGTGGGATCGAAGACCATCACGCCCTCGCCCGCCTCGTCCAGCGTGGCGACTCCGCCCGGCGTGATCACGTCCACCACACCCTGTTGCAGCAGCACCCCGAAACCGCCATCGATGAAGCCACCCCACAGGTCGGTGCCGCGGATGCCGATCACCGCCGGCGGCGTGGTCACCCGCCCGCCCTCATGGTTGCCGAGCAACCGGAAGGGGCCGCCGAACAGCCGCATGGCCGTCGACAGGACGCCGCCACCTCCATCGCCCAGGGCCAGCGCATCGACCACGAAGGCCGCGTTGGCGCCCAACTGAAGCGTGCCACCGCCCGTCAGGGCGAGTTCAAGGCGCGCCCCTGGCCCCGTGGTCAGCACCTCGCCGCTACCCACCGCCGCGCCGATCGCCAAAGGCCGCCGGTCCGCCACCCCTTCCGCCCGAGCGAAGGCGTCGCCCTGGACGCGGGCCACGGTCCCCACGGTTTCGGCGGCCGCCGGTCGGGACAGGACGGCCAGCGCCATGATGATCAGAGCCACCAGTAGCAATACCCCGGGCACGACACCCCGAAAACGCGCGATCCCTTTCATCGCCCGCCTCCCCTCCATGGTCCCAACGCACGTCCGACCGAGCTTAGGAGACGGCCCAAGGGAGGACAAGGCCGTTGCCGCTCCGAACCGGCCATCGAGCGGCCGGCGACCCCGATCGAAATTGACATCGGCCGGTGTCGGTTCTCGTTGAATTCCCCTGCCCGTGGTCCATATTTGGGAGCGAACCGTTTCCCCAACTGTGGCAGAGGTACCATCCATGGCTCTCAACACCGACCGTCGCATTTTGACCCGCGGCGAGGCCGAAGCGGCGCAAGTCGATGTCGGCCTCCGCCAATACATGTTGCGGGTCTACAACCTGATGGCCTCCGGCCTGTTGCTGTCCGGCATCGTGGCC
>JANQGN010000312.1 GCA_028277295.1 Rhodospira sp. | reverse complement strand
CGCCCGCGCGGCGCTCACCGGTGTCAACGCCGCCGTGGTCGGGCTGCTGCTGGCCGCTTTCCACGACCCGGTGCTGACCAGCGCCGTGACCGGCCCGGCCGACGTTGCCCTGGGCCTGGCCGCCTTCCTGGCGCTGCACATCTGGCGGGCGCCGCCGTGGGCGGTGGTCCTGGCGGCGGCGGGTATCGGAAGCGTCATGGCATAGGCGCGGTCAGGTAAGCCCGTCCGTCGGAACGGTCCGGCTTGCGGGCCATGATCCACAAGAAGCGAGCATCCTCGTCGTCCTGCTTCATCGTCTCCACCCGCATCTGCCGGAGGCCGGCGGCCCGGATCAGGGTCGACGTCGTCACTTCATCGTTGTGACTGAAGAACATATCGGTCCCGAGCCACTCGCCTGTCCAGTCGTGTGCCGCGCCGGTGCCGAAGCTGGCGAGGAAGATGCCGCCGGGTCTTAGCCAGGCGCCGATACGGCCGATCAACGGTCCCTGCTCGGCGGCAGGAACGTGCGTCATGGAGTAGAAAGCCGCAATGCCATCGAAGGACGCGTTGGGCCAGTCGAGGGCCGTCATGTCTGTGTGCAAAAACGTCGCGCCGGGAACGTGGGCGCGGGCAAGACTGATCTGGCGCGCGGAACCGTCCACCCCCGTCACCCGGTGACCCAGCCCGACGAGGTGCCTTACAACCGGCACGCCCGCGCCGCACCCGAGATCCAGCACACTCGCGCCCTCGGGCAGATGCGCGATTAAGTGGCCGAGCCATCGATCACGCACGACGGATCGTGAAAAGCGGTCGAGATAGACCTCGGCCACTTTGTCGTATCCTCGCGCAACCATCTCTTTCGGGCCGGACGTCATCAAGACAGGATGCCATCCCCCATGCGGCGGCCCAAGCCGGAATGCGGACACCCAGCAGTTCTCAGGATGGCTTCTGCGGGTCCGGCGTGCGTGGACGCGTCGCCCATGGCCCCCATGGTCGGCGATGCGCGGCCCGGACTCCTTCTCCTTTCCAAGGCTACCAGATTCACACATCCTTATCTCAATGTTAATTGGGGCCATCGAAGGTGAACCGGGCCATGCCCGGTTTTTACCTGGGGGCACAGCCCCCAGACCCCCAGTTTTTACTAGAAAAGAAAAAAGGGAGGGTTTGGGAGGTCTCCTCCCAAGCGGGGGTCGGGGGCGGCAGCCCCCGCTTTACCTTGGAAGTAAGCTGCCAACGGGAAAAAGAAGTGTGAACATGATAGTTTCCAAGGGGAGGGTCGGGGTGGGGATGGATGCCGACCCCATGAATGGGGCGTGCCATGGCCTGAGCCCCCTCCCAACCTCCCCCATAAATGGGGGAGGGGTCTGGTTGCCGCCTTGAAGAGCTTCTCTTGTCCGTGTTGAACCGGCTCTTTCCCGGCCATCGGTCTCGGCCCTGAAAAGCGCCAAGCCATCATGAGACCTGCTGGTGGACACCGATACCGCCATGGAACAGCGGTGTACCTATCGGTATTGCGTGGGCTGGTTTAGCGGAGACCGCCCCGTCCTTGACGCCCCGTCCCTGGCGCCTTATGTCGGGACGGTCTCCCCTCGTCTTTCGTGCCCGGCCCGCCCGTCGCGTCCGCGCTGGGCGTTCGTTGTGTTCTTGAGGTTGCCATGGCCGTCCTGCCCATCGTCATCGCCCCCGATCCTGTCCTGAAGCAGAAGGCCAAGCCCGTCGGCCACGTGGACGCCGAGATCCGCCGGTTGATGGACGACATGCTGGACACCATGTACGCCGCCCCGGGGATCGGCCTGGCGGCGCCGCAGGTGGGCGTGCTGAAGCAGGTGATCGTGATCGACGTGGCCCGCGAGGGCGAGCCGCCGCGTCCCCTGCGGATGGCCGACCCGGAGATTCTCTGGGCCTCGGAGGACCTCAACACCCACGAGGAAGGCTGCCTGTCCCTTCCCGAGGCCTACGAGGAGGTCACCCGCCCGGCCCGCGTGGGCGTGCGCTACCGCGACGAGACCGGCACGCTCCGCGAGATCGAGGCCGATGGCCTGCTGGCCACCTGCGTTCAGCACGAGATCGACCACCTCAAGGGCATGCTGTTTATCGATTACCTGAGCAACCTCAAGCGCAACATGATCCTGCGCAAGCTGCAGAAGCGCAAGAAACAGGGCATGGTGGCGGCGTGACCGACAGCGACCATTTAGGGGAGCGCCTGCGGGTCGTCTTCATGGGCACGCCTGATTTCGCCGTGCCCACCCTGCGCGCGCTGACCGAGGCGCACGAGGTCGTGTGCGTTTACTGCCAGCCACCACGCCCGGCCGGACGCGGCAAGAAAGCGCGGCCATCGCCGGTGCACAAGGCCGCCGAGGCCCTGGGTCTGCCGGTGCGTCATCCGGCTCGCCTCAAGGACCCCGCCGACCAGGCCGCCTTCGCCGACTTGAAGGCCGACGTGGCGGTGGTCGCGGCCTACGGCCTGATCCTGCCACGCCCCATCCTGGACGCGCCCCGGCTAGGCTGCCTGAACGTGCATGCCTCGCTGCTGCCGCGCTGGCGTGGCGCGGCCCCGATCCAGCGGGCCATCATGGCCGGCGACGCCGAGACAGGCATCACCATCATGCGCATGGAGGCCGGCCTCGACACCGGCCCGATGCTGATGGCCGGGTCCGTGCGCATCTCGGCGGAGACAACGGCCGGCGCCCTGCACGACGCGCTCGCGGCCCTGGGCGCGCCATTGCTGCTGCGCGCCCTGGCGGGCTGGGCGGACGGCACGATCACGGCCAGGCCCCAACCCGAGGCGGGCGTCACCTATGCCGCCAAGATCGACAAGGCGGAAAGCCGCATCGACTGGACCCGCCCGGCGATGGACCTGGACCGCCACATACGCGGCCTGACCCCGTTTCCCGGCGCCTTCTCCACCCTTGGCGGCGCCGAGCGGGGGGACCGCGTCAAGATTCTGGCGTGTACGCCCCTGGTGGGCGGCCCCCTGGTGGGCAGCCATGCGGACGCCGCGCCGGGCACGGTGCTGGACGATGCCCCGACCGTGGCCTGCGGCGGTGGGACGGCGTTGCGCCTGCGCGTGCTGCAACGGGCCGGCAAGGGTCCCCTGGAGGCCGACGCCTTCCTGCGCGGTCACCCCCTTCCCCCCGGCACCGTTCTGGGCTAGGCAAGGCGGCATCATGCCGCGCTACAGGCTTCTCATCGAATACGACGGCGGCCCCTTCGTCGGCTGGCAGCGTCAGAGCAACGGCCCCTCGGTGCAGCAAGCGCTGGAGGACGCGGCCGAGCGCCTCACGCCCAGCCGACCCTCGGGCCAGCCCGTGCGCCTGCACGCCGCCGGCCGCACGGACGCCGGGGTGCACGCCCTGGGCATGGTGGCCCATGTGGACCTGCCCCGCGACATGCCCGACGGCAAGCTGGCCGACGCGCTCAACGCCCTGGTGCGGCCGGCGCCCATCGCCGTGCTGGACTCCCGGGTTGTCACCGACGCCTTTCACGCGCGCTTCACCTGCGTCGAGCGGCGCTACCTGTATCGGATCCTCACCCGCCGCGCGGCCCCGGCCCTTGACCGTGGCCGGGTCTGGTGGGTGCCGCGCGACCTGGACGCCCAGGCCATGCATCACGCGGCCCAGGAGCTGGTGGGGCACCACGACTTCAGCAGCTTCCGCGCCGCCGAGTGCCAGGCCGACAGCCCGGTGAAGACCCTGGACGCCCTGGACGTAACCCGGGTGGGCGACGAGGTGCATGTGTCCACCCGGGCGCGCTCCTTCCTGCATCACCAGGTGCGCAACATGGTGGGCACCCTGGCGCTGGTGGGCGAGGGGAAATGGACCGCCCGGGACGTCCGGCACGCCCTTCAGGCCCGCGACCGCGCCGCCGCCGGCCCGACCGCGCCGGCGGATGGGCTGTACTTCCTGGCCGCGCGCTATCCCGACGACCAAATACCAAACGACCAAATGGGGGTCTAACCGCATGATGTCCTGGGTCTATATGCTGGGCGCCATCCTCCTGGAGGTTGCCGGCACCACCTCCATGAAGCTGGCAGAGGGCTTCACGCGCCCCCTGCCCTCCATCGGCGTGTTCGCTTTCTACTCGGCCAGCCTGGCCATGCTCACCCTGGCCCTGAAGACCCTGGACGTCTCCGTCGCCTACGCGATGTGGTCCGGGCTGGGCACGGCCTTGATCGTGGCGATCGGCGTGATCTGGTTCGGCGAGGCCCTGACGGTGATGCGCGTCACCTGTATCCTGCTGATCATCATCGGCGTGGTGGGCCTGAACGTGAGCGGTTCCGGGCACTGAGGGCCGCTACCCGCCCTCGCGCACCAGTCCCGCCAGCCCCAGGAAGGCCGGGGTGGGGTGCGTGACCACGCGGGTCGGCACCGGCGCCAGGTAGTCCCGGAACCGACCCTTGGCCTCGAACCGCGCCCGGAAGGGCGAGGCGCGGAACAGGTCCAGCGTCGCCGGCACGATGCCCCCCAGGATATGGACCCCGCCCAGCGCGCCGGTGGACAGGACAAGATTCCCGGCCACCGTGCCCAGCAGGGCGTACATGCGGTCCACCGCCGCCCGGGCCAGCGGGTCCTCGCCCCCCATGGCGGCGGCGGAGACGGCCTCCGGCCGGTCCAGGGGCGCCGCCGCGCCCTCCAGCGCCGCCAGCGTCCGGTAGAGCAGCAGCAGGCCATCGCCGCTGATCAGC
>JANQGN010000287.1 GCA_028277295.1 Rhodospira sp. | reverse complement strand
GCGGCTGTTCACCGAGTCGATCTTCCTGTTCATGTTCTGGATCGTGGCGACCTCGCTGATCCTGTTCGGCGTGGCCACCATTTTCATGCGCAACCAGGTCCGGCCGATGCTGCGCCTGGCCCGCGCCGCCGACGCCTTCGGCAAGGGACGCGAGGCGCCCGAGGTGCGCATCGAGGGCGCCACCGAGGTCCGTCAGGCCAGCCGCGCCTTCAAGGCCATGCGCGAACGCATCAAGCGGCAGATCGACCAGCGCACGGCCATGCTGGCCGGGGTATCCCACGACCTGCGCACCCCGATGACCCGCATGAAACTGCAACTCGCCCTGCTGGAGAGCAGCGCCAGCACCGAGGAGATCGCCGACATGCGCGCCGACCTGGCGGAGATGGAGCGCATGATCGACGCCTATCTGGACTTCGTGCGCGGCTCCGGCACCGAAACCGCCACCGAGACCGACCTCAGTACGACCGTGACCGATGTGGTCGGCCGCCATCGCCGGGGCGGCGGCCTGGTCGAGTTGACGGTCGAGCGGCCCATGGTGCTGCCGTTGAAGCGCCAGGCGTTCGAGCGCGCCTTTGGCAACATCCTGGGCAACGCCCTGCGTCACGGTCACCGCGCGTGGGTAAGGGTGAGCTTGCGCCATGAGCAGGTCGAGGTGCTGGTGGATGACGATGGCCCCGGCATCCCCGAAAGCCGGCGCGAGGACGTCTTCAAGGCGTTCTACCGACTGGAAAGCTCGCGCAACCCCACCACCGGAGGCATGGGCCTGGGCTTGACCATCGCCCGGGACTTGGTGCGCGGCCTGGGCGGTGACGTCGCCTTGGCCGACAGTCCCCAAGGCGGTCTGCGCGTGCGTTTGGTTCTACCGCTTTAGGGCTACAACCAGTCCCGCACACGGTGCAGCATCATCGCCGCCACCAGCAATGGCGTGCGCAGCTTCGCCCCGCCAGGGAATGGCATGTGGCGAATCCTGGCCATCAGGTCGAAGCGCTCTTCCTGCCCGGCGACCACCTCGGCCATCAACGCCCCGGCCAGGCTGGTCAGCCCCACCCCATGGCCCGAGAAGCCCTGGGCAAACAATACTCGCCGCCCAAGCCGCCCGAAGTGCGGCAGGCGGTTGACGGTGATGGCCACGTAGCCGCCCCAGGCGAAATCAACCCTGCTGGCCGACAGATCCGGAAACACCGTTAGCATGGTGCGTCGCATGGCCTCGGCGACATTCAACGGCTCCACCCGTGAATAGCTGACCCGACCGCCGAACAGCATACGGTGGTCGGCCGAGCGCCTGAAGTAGTTCAGGACGAAGTTGCAATCGCTGACCGCCTCGTTGCCGGGAATCAGCCCCTGTGCGCGCGCGGCGCCCAGGGGCTCCGTGGCAATGATGTAGGTCCCCACCGGCATGATCCGTCGGCCGATGGCGGGCACCGTCCGCCACAGGTAGGCGTTGCCGGCCAAGAGCAGCCATCGGGTCCGCACCGTGCCCTCCGGGGTGCGCACGACCACGCCCTGAGGAGTGTCCTCGAAGGTCACCATGGGCGTGCCCTCGTGCAGGACAGCGCCCGCCGCCTCGGCCGCCGCCGCTAGGCCCAGGGTGAAGTTGAGCGGATGCAGATGACCGCCGCCTGGATCGTACAGGGCACCCACATAGCGCTCGCTCGCGACCCGTTCACGCGTGCGCGCCCCGCCCCAGAGTTCCAGTCCAGGATATCCGCGGGCGGTCCAGTCCTCGGCCATCGCCTCCAGTTCGCGAACATGACGCGCCTTCAGTGCCACATCGACATGGCCGGGGACGAAGTCGCAGGCGATGCCGTGGCGGGCGATGCGGTCGGTCACCTGGGACACCGCCTCCGTGCCCAGGTTCCAATAGTCTTGCATCTCGCCGGCGGAGAGATGGGCGCGGGCCGCGTCCAGGCCGCCGCCAAAGCCGGCGATCAACTGGCCCCCGCTTCGCCCCGAGGCGCCAAAGCCAATGCCATGCTCTTCCAGCAGCCGCACCGACAGGCCTCGCTCGGCCAGATGGAGCGCCGCCGAACAGCCGGTCATCCCGCCCCCCACCACCACGGCATCGACCTGGGTGTCACCGCGCAGGGGTGGACGCGGTGGCGCGGGATGGGCGGTCTCGGTGTAGTAAGACGCTGGCATGGCCCGGCGCGAGGACACGGCGTTTGGGAAGGACATGAACACTCCGCGGCGGAAGGCGGTCGGACCCGGTTAGACCAGATCCCGAGCGATCCGAACCGGCGGGCGATGACCGCGATGTCTCGACTGTCCCGGGGCATCGCTCCGGCGGGCGCCCCGTCCCGACCATCCATGGGCATGGATGTCGCGGCGCCGGGGCGAGAGAGCGGGCCAGCCATCGACCGCAACGGTCATTCTCCATGACCGTTGGTCTTAGGCCACTCGACGGGCCTCGTCCAGAGACTGACCCATCTTTCTGGGAATACGTCGCATCACTGTGTTGCGCCGTTTTGGCTTGTCGCTATCCCGTGGCGATGGTAAACAAGGCCCTTCCGAAGCAATGAAGCCATAACCCCTTGTTTTCTTTGGCACGGTGGCCATAACGTGGCCAACCCGGTGCCATTTCGTGTGCCGCCGTCCCGGCGGAACCGTACCCGGCTCACCCAGATCGGACAGGTTTCCCATGGCCGAGATCATTGTTCACGAGGGCGACCTGCCCGCCGACGTCGCCCTCGGCACCCAGGTGGCCGTGGACACCGAGACCATGGGTCTCAACCTCACGCGCGATCGGCTGTGCCTCGTGCAACTGTCGGCCGGCGACGGGGTGTGCCATTTGGTGCGGATCCTGCCCGCCGAACCGGCGCCGGTGCTGTCGGCGCTGATGGCCGATCCCGATGTCTTGAAGCTTTTTCATTTCGGCCGGTTCGACATCGCCATTATGTTGCGCCGCCTGGGCGTGCTGGCGCAGCCGGTCTATTGCACCAAGACCGCCTCCAAGCTCTGCCGCACCAACACCGACGCCCACGGTCTGAGTGCCCTGTGCAAGCAACTCCTGGGCGTTGATCTGTCGAAGCAACAGCAGACGTCCGACTGGGGCGCGGAAACGCTGACCCCCGAACAGAAAGAGTACGCGGCCAACGACGTGCTCTACCTTCACGCCCTCAAGGACACCCTGGATACGTTGCTCGCTCGCGAGGGTCGCGTCGCTCTGGCCGAGGCCTGCTTCGGGTTCCTGCCACACCGGGCCGCATTGGACGTGGCCGGCTGGGCCGACACCGACATCTTCGCGCACTGAAGGCCGCTCCCACATCATCGGAGCCGTCCCAAGGCCGGCCGAGCCGTCCCATCGGGCCCATAGGAAAAGCACCCGACATCATGCCGTCCCCTGTTCTTCCGTCCCAGGCGCGCGCCGCGTCCTCATCCGAGCCCTTGACCGGCAACGGTACCGAAACGCCAGCTCTTGTTGCCGCGCGTCGCGTGCTACGCTCAGAAAGCGAAGCGCTTATTCAACTGGCCGACTCCCTTGGCCCGGCGCTGGACGCGGCCGTCGCCCTCATGCACGGCTGCCAAGGACGCGTGACGGTGACCGGCATGGGCAAGAGCGGACACGTGGGCCGCAAGATCGCCGCCACCCTGGCTTCGACCGGAACGCTGGCCCAATACGTCCACCCGGCCGAAGCCAGCCATGGCGACCTGGGCATGGTGTGCCGCGACGATGTCGTCCTGGCCCTGTCCAACTCCGGCGATACGCCGGAACTCACCGACATCATCGCCTACACCCGGCGCTTCGGCATCGGTCTGATCGGCCTGACCAGCCGCGCCGAGGGCGCGCTGGCACAGTCCAGCGACGTCGCCCTGGTGCTCCCCCCGCATGGCGAAGCCTGTCCGCTCGGGCTGGCGCCAACCACCTCGACGACCATGATGATGGCGCTGGGCGACGCCCTCGCCGTGGCATTGCTGGAGGCTCGGGGCTTCTCCGCGCGCGACTTCCAGGTCTTTCACCCGGGCGGGCAACTCGGCCGTGTGCTGCTGCGGGTCGGCGATCTGATGCACGCCGGCGACCGCATGCCGCTGGTAACGGCCGATACCCCCATGTCGCGAACACTGATCGAGATCTCCAGCAAGGGGTTCGGCTGCGCCGGCATTCTTAACGGAGCCGGCGCGCTGGTCGGCATCATCACCGATGGTGACCTGCGCCGGCATATGGCCGATGGCCTGCTGACCCGTCCAGCCTCGGACATCATGACGCCGGCGCCGCGCACGGTGCGCTCGTCCACCCTCGCGGTGGAGGCCCTGCACCTTATGAACGCCAGCGATCGCCCCTTTACCGCCGTGTTCGTGGTGGACGATCCCCAACCGGCTGGCGGTCAGCCGGTTGGGTTCCTGCACATGCACGATTTGTTGCGGGCGGGCCTGGCTTAGATCAAGATTGGCTGGTGCGAAAGCGCCATGGGGTAAGGCGCACCGACGACTCCGGCGGCCATGGCCGGTCGCGTGCGCTTGGCATGTTTTCAGGTCCCGCGACGCGCCTTGATCACACGGCATGAGGGACGTGCCGGCGCGCCGATCGCGCGGAGCCGGGCCGATGATCCGGGAGCATGGACTTGGTCCGGTGACACAGGTTAAACAGTGATAGCCCAGCGATGAAACTGGATCGACCCGACCAAGGCAACAGAGACGTGTCCTCTGACGCGCTGCCACCGGTGTCGACCCGGGCGAACACCCCGCGCCGGCTCCGCGCCCAACGGGCTCGCCTGGCCAGTTCCGGCCAGGGCGTGACCCGAGGATATTCTCGGTTTGTCGCCCTCATGAAGATCCTGCTGCCCAGCCTGGCCGTCGCAGTGCTGGGCATCACACTCGCCTGGCCACAGATCGAAGCGCGGACCGATCGCTTCCTGGTTGGTTTCGCCCAACTGGACCCACGCGACACCGATCCTCGGACTCTGGTCAACCCGCGCTTCCACGGCCTGGACGACAAGGAACAGCCCTACACCCTCATTGCCGTCTCGGCCGAGGAAAAGGCTGGAAACCCGGACCGCGTGGACCTGCTACGGCCGCAGGGCGACATCATGCTCCAGCAGGGGCGGTGGATCGCGCTTCAGGGCAGCAGCGGTGTTTATTCCAAGCTAGAGCGGACTCTCGACCTGGCCGGCGATGTCACCCTCTACCGCGATGACGGCTTCGAGTTTCTCACGGAAAAGGCGCATGTCGATCTGCTGACCAGCACCGCCCACGGGGACCAGCCCGTGCGCGGCCAGGGTCCGGACGGAACCATTCGCGCCCAGGGGTTTGAGTTGGTGGACGGCGGCGCCGTGGTTCATTTCACCGGACGGTCCCGGTTGCTGCTGCATGCCGGCGGCGGGGGCATCGCCCCATGACAACAGCCCCCACCCCCATCGGCGCGCTGACCATCAACGATCCGGCCCGGGCCCCTCGCCAACGGTGGCCACGAGGATGCGCGCGCGCTATGATCGTCCTCCTGGTCCTTGGCGGGGCAGCCTGCCCTGCACCAGCGGCGGCCCAGGCAACGACACTGGGCGATGACGGTGCCGACGCCCCTATAGAGGTGACCTCGGACGAGGGCATCGAATGGCGCCGGGATGAAAAGCTGTACATCGCCCGAGGCAACGCCGAGGCCGTGCAGGGTGAGGACCGCGTCTTTGGTGACGTCCTGGTGGCTCATTACCGTGACACCACGGAAGGCGGCACCGAGGTTTGGCGCATGGAAGCCCGGGGCAATGCCCGCATCGTCACCCCCGACCAGACGGTGACCGGCGGTGTGGCCGTCTACGAAGTCGACAAGGACGTTCTGGTGTTGCGTGGCGGCGCCCTGCGATTGGAGACCCCGACCGAGGTGGTCACCGCCAACGATAGCCTGGAGTACTGGGGCACCAAACGCATGGCCGTCGCGCGCGGCGACGCCTTGGCCCAGCGGGCCAACGGTGACACCATCCGCGCCGACGTGCTGACCGGCTACTTCGCCGAGGGCGGCACAGAGGAAACCACCGAAACGGCTGCGGCGGCGCCGTCTGGACCCGTGGGCGCGACGGGCGATCTCGAGCGCATGGAAGCCTTCGGCACCGTGATGATCACCACGGTCAAGGAGGTTGTTCGCGGCGACCGAGCGGTCTATGACGTGCCGGCTGGCGTGGCCACCGTGGTCGGCAACGTGACCATATCCACCGAGACCGACCAGTTCGCGGGAGAGCGCGCCGTGATGAACCTGAACACCGGGGTGAGCACCCTTCAGGGTGGCGCCGGCGGCGATGGGCGTGCGCGCGCCTTGATCGCGCCGTCCCGCCCAAGCGACGACTCCGGGACCGGGGACAGCGGCGGCCGGCCTTAAACGGCGGCGCGGCGCGGGAGGGTAACCCTTGGAAGGCACGGTGGACCGCTACCTGGACGACAACGCCGAGACGGAGCCCCTGGCCACCCACGCCGGACTAATCGCCGTGGCGCTGGGCAAGCGCTATCGCCAGCGGCCGGTGCTCACCGACGTGAGCATTGGCGTGCGCCGGGGCGAGGCCGTGGGCCTTCTGGGGCCCAACGGCGCAGGCAAGACCACCTGCTTCTATTGCTTGACCGGCCTCGTGATGCCGGATTCCGGACGCATCCTGCTCGACGGCGAGGATATCACCGCCCTGCCCATGTACCGGCGCGCCCGCATGGGGGTGGGATACCTGCCACAGGAAGCCTCCATCTTCCGGGGCCTTACCGTGGAAGGCAACATCCGGGCTGTTCTGGAAGTGGTCGAGCGTAATCGGGGCATGCGCGAGGACATCCTCACCAGCCTGTTGTCGGAGTTCTCCATCAGCCATTTACGCCACAGTTCGGCCCTGGCGCTCTCTGGCGGCGAGCGGCGCCGGGTGGAAATCGCCCGCGCCCTGGCCACCCACCCCGGCTTCATCTTGCTCGACGAGCCGTTGGCCGGCATCGACCCCATCGCGGTCGGCGACATCCGCGACTTGGTGGCCCACCTGAAGCACCGAGGCCTGGGTGTTCTCATCACAGACCACAATGTTCGCGAGACTTTGGATATCGTGGACCGCGCCTACATTCTTCACGAAGGTCGGGTTATGATGGAAGGACACCCGTCGGAGATCGTCGCCCACGAGGGCGTGCGGCGGGTGTACCTGGGAGACCGCTTTAGCCTGTAGCCATCCATGGAGGTCCCGGCACGGCATGCCCTTGTCACCGCGGCTCGATCTCCGGCAGACCCAGGCCCTTGTCATGACGCCGCAGTTGCA
>JANQGN010000257.1 GCA_028277295.1 Rhodospira sp. | reverse complement strand
GCCTCGCGCCGGTCGGTGATGCCGATCTCGGTGGGGCATTGCTGGTCCACGTCGCCATCGTCGGAGACGAAGGTGTAGCTGGGCAGGTTGGTGACCTTGCCGCCGCCCTCGGCGCCGCGAATGGCGGTGCACCAGCCGTACTGCGCGAAGGCGTCCGTCAGGCGCGCGCCCATGACATAGGCCGAGTTCATCCAGCAGAACTGTTCGTTCTGCATCGGCAGGGTCTTGAGGGTGTTGGGATCCAGGGGCGCTTCCTCGTAGCCGAACTCCTCGATCGGCTTGGTGGCCCCGCCATAGGGCAGGCGCGCCAGGGTGCGCGGCAGGGTCATGGTGACAAAGCGGCTATCCTCGCTTTCGCGGAAGCTGCGCCACTTGGCGTACTCGATGCTCTCGAAGATTTTCTCCATGTCGCGCGGCTTGGAGAGATCCTCGTAGGTCTCGAAGCCAAACATGCCGGGCGAGGCGGCGGAGATGAACGGCGCGAACGCCGCCGCCGACACATTCGAGATGTTGGTCAACATCTCGATGTCCTCGGGATGGTTGGTGAACTCGTAGTCACCGATCAGCGCGCCATAGGGCTCGCCGCCGGGCGTGCCGAACTCGTTTTCGTAGATCTTCTTGAACATCTGGCTCTGGTCGAACTCGACCGCCCGCGACAGGTCCTTGGCCAGGTCCTTCTTGGGGGCGTTCAGCACGCGAAGCTTGAGCTGCGCGCTGGTCTCGGAGTTCATCACCAGGTAGTGCAGCCCCCGCCAGGTGCCTTCGAGCTTGGCGAACTTGGGATGCTGCATGACGGCCGCCAGTTGCCGCGACATCTGCTGGTCGATGGCGTTGATGGCCTTGTTGATGGTCTGCGCCAGGTTCTTGTCGAAGGTCACCGTGCCGGCGAGCGCCTGCTCGGTCAGCGTCTTGAGCAGTTCCTGGGCGCGGTCGGGCTCGGTCTGGCGCGTCGCCGCGATGGCCTGATCCAGCAGGGAGAGGCTCTCGCCCTCGGCGGTCTCGGTAGCGCCGGCGGCGCCTGCGGCTTCGGTTTCGGTCTCCGCCACGGTCAGTCCTCCTTCTTCGCCGCGTCATCGCCGCCGCCGGCCTCAAGTCCCAGGTCGGCTTTCAGCTTGTCCAGATCCTCGCTGCTCTGAAGCACCCGCTCCAGCAGCGCCTCCAGATCCTCGGACCGGTCCACCTTGCTTAGCAGGTCGCGCAACTGGTTGCGGGTCTCCAGCATCTTGCGCAACGGGTCCACCTGGTTGACCACGGCGCCGGGCTCGAAGTCCTCGATGCGGTTGAACGCCAGGTCCACGGCCATTTCGCTGCCGTCGTCGGCCAGGGTGTTCTCGACCTTAAACTGTAAGCCCGGCGTCATGCGCGCCATGACGTCATTGAAGTTGTCGCGGTCGATCTGGATGAACTTGCGATCCTTCATGGGTTTCAAGGGCTCGGTGGGATCCCCGGAAAAGTCTCCCAGCACGCCCACCACAAAGGGCAGTTCCTTTTGCACCATGGCCCCCTCGGTCTCCACCTCGTATGAGATGTGGACCCGGGGTTTGCGAACCCGGTTCAGCTTGTCGTGGACACTGGCCATCCTTGGCACTCCCCATCTGGAAACGTGTCTGGCGTGGCACCCGCGGCACCCCTGCCGAGACCACCCGGCGTGCACCCCGTGTGCGTCGATGCCGGGAAAGCCCGGTCACGCCCAGGGTGCCTTCGGCGCCAACGGACGGATCGAAAGCGCCCTAGCATATTGATATTGAAGCAAACCTTGTCCGCGACCCGATCCGGATCGCGCGCGATTTGCTCAAGACCCCCGTCTTTCGGCCCCCTTGCGGCCCCTACCAGCCCGACGACTGATCGGCCGACGGCTCCGGCGGCTTCAGGCCGGCGGTGACGTAGAAGAGCTTGCGCGCCTCTTCGTCCTTGATCAACTCCTCCAACAGTTCCGGCAAGGCCATGCGCCCACGCCGCACCAGTTCCTCAAGCGTATACGACAGCGGCGAATGGGGCTCGGACTCGCGGAAGAACTTGGCGATCTTCAGCAACTCGCGGAAGGCGTCCTCGCGAGAGGCAATGGCGCCCGCCTGTACCGCCGGACGCGCGACGGTGATGGCGCCGCCCTCGGCGCCCGGGGCGACACCGCCCCCACCCGCGCCAGCGGGCGCGGGCGCGGCCGGATCGGCGGCGGGCGCGCCATCGCCGTCCGCCGCCAGCTTGTCGCGGCCCAGGAAGGTCAGGGTATCCTTGACAGCGTCGAGGGTGGCCCGGATGGTGCCGCCGGGAGGCGCCTCGGGGCCAGCCTTGTCGTCCAGCGCGGCGATCATGGCCTTGAAGGCCGCCTCGGCCTCCTCCAGGTCGGCCAGGGTGGTGATCACGAACGCGGCCGGTGTTTCGGCCGCCGCCGCCTCGATGCGGTCCATGGTGACCGCGCCCTCGTCGATGCGCCGCTGGCGGCGTTCCTCGTCGGCCACCTTGGCCAGTTCGCTCGCCTGCTCGAAGTGCCAGTGGGCCATGACCTCGTCATTGCCAGCCACCAGCGGCACCTTGCGCAGCGGCATAATCAGGGTGCCGTCGGCGCCCTCGCCATTCAGGCCGGCCAGCGCCGCCAGGCGCATTTCGAGGCCGTCCTCGTCGGGCATGGGGTGAAGGTCATCCCAATAGCGCTCCACCAGGCCGGTCACCAGCGCACAGCCGTCGCGCAGCCCGGCGAACCCCTCGGCGCGCACCAGGGCCTCGATCAGCCAGGCGCAGACCTCGAGGTCCTTGGCGCGGGTGGTCAGGACCTCGGGTCCCTGGGCAAGGATGTCGCGCCACTCCCGCGCCAGCCCGCCGCCCTCGTCATCGCCCGCCTCGACCACCTGGCGCTCGGCGGCGCGGGCCGCGTTGCGGGCATCCTTGAGAGCGTAGTACGGGGAGGTGGGCGAGGCGTCGTCGCGGATGTCCGCCCCGGTGGGCTGGTCCTCGGCGATCGGGGCCAGAAGAGTCTCCAGGTCAAGCACCGGCGGCGAGCTCATGGCGGCGGCGATCCTCGAAGGTCCAGGCGTCAGTCACGGCGGGCTCCGGCGACCAGGCCGGGCATTGGCGCTCATGCTAACCCGCTTCGACGACTCGACCAAGAGCCCCGAGCGTGGAAATGACACGAAATCCGCGTCATTCCGGGGCATGGGTGATCCGCGCCGGCCGGCGAGGGCGAGGCATGTCCGGCGCCGGCGTCACCGCACCACGCGAAGGTGCGGCCCACCGGCGACATCCCCCACCGACCGCGCCGCCGGAAACAGCAGGCGCGCCACGGTCCCTTCGCCGGGGTGGCTGTCATAGCGCAGTTCGCCGCCGTGCAGGACGATCATCTCTCGCACCAGCGTCACGCCCAGGCCGAAGCCGCCAGACGGACGCGCCACAAGCGGGCTGGCCTGGTAGAATGGCTCGCCAAGGTTGGCAAGCTGATCCTCGGTCATGCCAACGCCGGTGTCGGCCACCCAGACCTCGGTGCCGCCCGTCCCCAGCCGGCGCGCGCCCAGACGCACGGACCCGCCGGGGGAGAAGCGCACCGCATTGGACACCAGGTTCTCGACCATGCGCTGGACCAGGCCAGCGTCGGCGCGCACGATGATTGGCTGGTCCGGCGGATCCATGTCGACGTGGGTTCCGGTCTCCGCCGCCCCCGGACGCGCCAGGGCCATGCGCTGCGCCAGGACGGCGCCGAGGTCCACATCGGCTTCGATCAGGGTCATGCGGCCGGCTTCCACCTGGGCCATGTCCATGATGCCAGCGATCAGCATCAGCAGGGTCTGCCCGGCGGCCTGGATATCACGCGTGTAGGCGCGGTACTCCGGCGCCCCCACGGGGCCAAAGACCTCGGCCTCCATCATCTGTGAGAACCCAATAATCGCGTTCAGGGGTGTGCGCAGTTCATGGCTCATGGTCGCCAGGAACCGGGACTTGGCGGCGCTGGCGCTGGCGATGGCCGCAGCCGCGCGGGTCAGTTGGTCGGACCGCTCCCGCGCCGTGCTGACGTCGCGCGCCACCGCCACCACCCCGCCCTCGGCGAACGGCGCGAAACGCGCCTGGAACCAGCGCTGGCCAACGCCCCGGGGCAGGGTCAGGTCGTAATCCAGGGTTTGCACCTCTCCGGTCTCGGCGACCCGGGTCATGACCGCGCGGACACGGGCCGCCAACTCCGCCGGGAGCACCTCCTCCAGGTACCGGCCCAGCAGGTGCTCGCGGGGCATCATCGCCATGCCTTCCGGATCATGGCAGTCCACGTAGCGCCCGTCCGCGTCCAGGCGCAGCACAATGTCCGGCAGCACGCGCAGAATGGCCGCCGCCTCGGCGTCGGCGCGCCGGCGCCGCACGCGTTCGTGATGCAGATCCCGATGCCGCTGGGCCGCCACTTCCCCAAGGTGCCGCTGGCGGCGGACCAGAACCACGAGGACGGCCGTGAACCCGGCGACCCCCGTGGCCGCCATGCCAACCACAAGGGGCGTGGGCACACCCCGGGCCGGCATCGTTGTTTCCAACCAAAGGTCGTTCAGGCGCGTCAAGGTGCCGTCGGTCATTAACGTGGCCAGACCACCGTTCAGGTCGGCCAGCAGCGCGTGGTTCCCCTTGCGCACCGCCAGGGCGTACTCCAGCGAGAAATCGTCCAGCACCAGCCCGGCCGGCCGTATGGTCTCGGAGAGGCCGAGTCGCCGCAACAGCGTCATCCCCTGGAGACGCGGCGCCACCACCGCCTCGCAACGCCGCTCGGCCAGGCAGGCGAAGGCCAGGCGAAGCGTCGGGTGAGGCACAAGCGCCACCCCCCAGGGCCGGCCGCGAGCACGGTCGTGGACAATGCCCTCGCGCAACACGCCGATGCGCAAGGCGGCCAGTTCCCCCTCGCTGCGGGGCACCGGCCCCCCCTCGGCCACGAACACCACCCCATGCGTGGTGGCGATCGGCACCGTGAAGTCCAGATAGGCCGCGCGCGCGTCCGACAGGCCGACGAAGGGCAGAAGATCCAGACGGCCCGCCCGCAGGTCCTCCAACAGCGCGTGCCAGGACCCGGCGCGAAGGGTGATGTCGGCGTCCATTACCCGCGCCAGCGCGTCCACCAGGTCCATGGCATACCCGACGGGCCGGCCGTGCTCGTCCAGCATCGAGAAGGGCGGATAGTCGGGCTCGCCACCCACCCGCAGGGCCTGGGACGGCACCGCCACCGCCGGTCCGACCATCACCACCAAGACAAGCCCGATGATCCCTAGCAGGACCCGCGGTCCGGAAACCGGCCATGCCGACACGCTCCGCCGGCCAGCATAGCGGCCCGCGGCCAGGCTCGGTGTTGGCGGTCCGGCCGATGAGGCGCACACGGACGCTCGCTCCATCCTTTCGGGATCCCGAGCGCCTTCTCGCCTCAAAGGAATCGGGATCCACCGACGCCCCCGATCCTAGACGCCCGCCTTCAACGGAGCAACTGTCACGACTCCTTGTGCCCCATCACGGGCAAAGGATGCGATCCCCCATCCTTGCCCGTGCCGAAAGCACACACAGAACGGCCTGTTGCGCGGCGGCGCCTGGTCACCCGCTTTGGGCCACCGGGTCTGGGTGAAGGCGGCGGCCGTCAGGTGAAGCGGATCGATGGGGCGGCCGGCGCCGTGGCCGACGCGGCGTCCAGGGCCTCGGCCACGCCGGCGGCAATGGCGCGATAGGCGGCCGCGTGCGGACCCTCGGGCTCGGCGGCGACGATCGGCCGTCCGGCATCGGCCTGCACGCGGATCCGCATGTCCAGGGGAATGTCGCCCAGAAACGGGCAGCCCATGTCCTCCGCGGTCCGCCGCGCGCCGCCATGGGCAAAGACCTCCTCGCGGTGCCCGCACTTGGGGCAGACGTGGTAGCTCATGTTCTCGACCAACCCCAGGATCGGCACGTTCACACGCCTGAACATGGCCAACCCCTTGCGGGCGTCCAGCAAGGCAATGTCCTGCGGCGTGGAGACAATCACGGCGCCCGCCAGGGTCACCCGCTGGCTCATGGTCAACTGAGTGTCGCCGGTGCCGGGTGGCATATCCACGACCATGACGTCCAGAACACCCCAGTCCACGTCCCTCAACAACTGCTCCAGCGCCCCCATGACCATGGGGCCGCGCCAGACAACCGGTTCGTCCTCGTCGATCAGGAACCCGATGGACATGACCGACAGGCCGTGCGCCCTGAGCGGCTGCAGGCGATCGTTGACCACCTGGGGGCGAACCCCGGCGAGCCCCAGCATGCGCGGCATCGACGGACCATAGATGTCGGCGTCGAACAGGCCCACCGACAGGCCCCGGTCGGCCAGCGCCAGGGCGAGATTGGCGGCGGTGGTGGACTTGCCGACTCCACCCTTGCCGGAGGCCACGGCGATGATGTGCCGCACCCCGGGCGGGGCGATGCCCGTTCCCTTGCCGGTGTCCCGGCCGCCGGCGGCGCGCCCACCCGCCGCGGCCGGCGCCGGGCGCTGCGCGGTGAGCACCACGCGGCAGGCGTTCACCCCTGGCAACGCCGCCACCCGGGCCTCGGCCTCGCGGCACAGGGGCTCCAGCGCCGGCGCGCGGGCCGGGGGCACCTCCAGGGCCACCGTCACCGCGCCATCGGCCAGCGATACGCCCGCGACCCATCCCAGCGAGACAGGATCGCGGCCCGTTTCCGGATCACGCATGCCGCGCAAGACCATCGTCACGCTGTCCTGGGTCACGGGTGTCTTGGACGCCTCGTCCTTGGAAGGAGGGGCCATGCTTGAAAACTCCTGCGTTGATCCGATATCCGGAGGGCCGCGCGGACAGTGGGGTGATCGACCGGGTCGTCCCCGCGTTGCCCCCTTTTCGCGCTTGCCGTATAACGGCCGAAACCCTGAACCGTCCAAGGGAGGGCCGGTCGGTCGGCCGACGGCGTCGCGGGCGCGAGGCGACATCGTTGGCGCGGAAGGTAGGCGTCCGGCGGCGCCCTTGCCAAGGCACTTGAGAGCGGAAGGAACAGTCTTCAATGGCATGGAACCCGCAAGGCGGAGGCGGCGGCCCCTGGGGCGGCGGCGGCAACGGCGGCGGCCCCTGGGGCCGTGGCGGCGGTGGCCCCAACGGCGGCGGCCCGCGCACCCCGCCCCCGGACCTCGAGGACATGCTGCGGCGCGGCCAGGAACGCATGCGCCGGATGATCCCCGAAAACCTGGGCCCCAAGGCACTCGGCCTGATCGCCCTGACGCTCATCGTCCTCTGGGGCCTGACCGGGTTCTACCGGGTGCAGGTGGACGAGCAAGGCGTGGTGCTGCGCTTCGGCGAGTATGTCTATAGCACCGGGCCGGGCCTGCACTATCACCTGCCCTATCCCATCGAAAGCGTCGAACGGCCCAAGGTCACGCGCGAGAACCGTATCATCATTGGCTTCCGTCAGATTGGCGGCAACCCGGACGCGCGCCGCGACGTGACCGAGGAAAGCCTGATGCTGACGGGTGACGAGAACATCATCGATATCGATTTCTCGGTGGTGTGGGTGATCAAGGACGCGGCAGACTACCTGTTCAACCTGCGCGACCCCGAAAGCGCGGTGACCCTGGCCGCCGAAAGCGCCATGCGCGAGGTGATCGGCCAGACGCCCATCCAGGTGGCCTTGACCGAGGGCCGTCAGGAAATCGAGGTGCGCACCAAGGACACGCTGCAATCCTTGCTCGACGAGTACGAGGCCGGCATCACCATCCGGCGCGTGCAGCTTCTGAAGGCCGACCCGCCGCAAGAGGTCGTGGACGCCTTCAACGACGTACAGCGCGCCCGCGCCGACCGAGAGCGTCTGCGCAACCAGGCCGAGGCCTACCGCAACTCGATCATCCCCCAGGCGCGCGGCCAGGCGGAGGCCCTTCTCCAGAAGGCCGAGGCCTACCGCGAGGAGATCGTCAACCGCGCCGAGGGTGATGCCGCGCGTTTCGACGCGGTTTACCAAGCCTATAGCGCCGCCAAGGACGTGACCACGCAGCGGATCTACCTGGAGACGATGGAAGAGGTTCTGGGCAACGTGAACAAGGTCATCCTGGGCACCGACGCGGGACCCGGCGTGGTGCCGTACCTGCCGCTCCCGGAAATCCAGCGGCGCCTGAACCAGAACGCGCGCGATGAGGGCGACGAGTCGCGGGAGCGGACAGCCACCTCCGCGTCTGGCTTGGTGATGGATGGCCAGGGGAGGGCCGGTCAGTGAACAAGATCATTCTTATCGGCGTGGCCGTGGCCCTGGGCCTGGCGGCCGTGGTCGCCTCCAGCGCCTTGTTCATCGTCCGCGAGACGGATCAGGTCATCGTCATGCAGTTCGGCAATCCGCAACGCGTGATCAAGGATCCCGGCCTGAACTGGAAGCTGCCGTTCATCCAGAACATCGTGGTCTACGAAAAGCGGGTGCTCGGGTCGGATCCGCCCGGCGAGGAGGTCATCCTGGCCGACCAGAAGCGCGTGGTGGTGGACACCTATACCCGCTGGCGCATCAGTGACCCGATCCTGTTCTATCAGGCGGTCAACATCGAGATGAACGCCCAGCAGCGCCTGTCGGACATCATCATTTCCGCGCTGCGGCGGGTGCTGGGCAACTACACGCTGATCCAGTTGCTGTCCGAGCAGCGCACCGAACTGATGGCGCAGATCCGCGCGCAGGTGGACGAGGAGGCGACCGCCCTGGGCATCGCGGTGACCGACGTGCGCATTCGGCGCGCCGACCTGCCCACGCAGACCAGCCAGGCCATCTATGCCCGCATCCGCTCCGAGCGCGAGCGCGAGGCCAAGGAGGCTCGCGCCCAGGGTAACGAGCTGGCCCAGCAGATTCAGGCGCGCGCCGACCGTGAGATGACGGTCATCGTCGCGCAAGCCGAGAATCGCGCCCAGTCCATCCGTGGCCAGGGCGACGCCGAGGCCATCCGCATCTATGCCGAGTCGTTCGGCCGCGACCCGGCGTTCTTTGCCTTCTACCGGTCCATGGAAGCCTACCGAAACGCCCTGGCCGACAATGCCACCACCATGGTGCTGTCGCCGGACAGCGATTTCTTCCGCTACTTTGGGGACATGTCGGGGATCGACACACGGCCGCCGGAAGTGGCCGGCGCGCGCTAACCAGACCCGTGGCATGGACGGATGAGACGGGGCGTTCCCTCAAGGGGGCGCCCCGTTTCGCTGTGTCAGGGCAAGCCATCGCGCCTGCGGCATTGTTCCCACGTCCGCCACCGTGGCATGGTGCGGGTCTGGCGGCGGCCCCGCGATGGCACACACCCCACGACAAGGCGTTTCCCGGCGATGAGCAGCACCCGCGTCCACCTGTTCGATAGCACCCTGCGCGACGGCGCGCAGACCCACGGCGTTGACTTCTCGGCCGCCGACAAGGCGGCCATCTCACGGGCGCTGGACGCGTTGGGGATTGAATACATCGAGGGTGGCTGGCCGGGCGCCAACCCCACCGATGACCGCTTTTTCGCCGAGCCCCCGCGCCTGGCCCGCGCCCGCCTGGCGGCCTTCGGCATGACCCGCCGCCCGGGCCGCAGCGCCGACAACGACCCCGGCCTGCGGGCCCTGCTGGAGGCGAAGGCCCCCGTGGCCGTGCTGGTGGGCAAGAGCTGGGAGTTCCAGTGCCGCGTCGCCCTGGGCGTGGAGCCCGAGGAAAACCTTGGCATGATCGCCGACAGCATCGCCCTGATGGCGCGCGAGAAGGCCGAGGCCATGTACGACGCCGAG
>JANQGN010000243.1 GCA_028277295.1 Rhodospira sp. | reverse complement strand
GCCGATCGCCGCCAGGGTGACTAGGGCCTGTTGACATTCGGGGCCCGTCCCCCAATCTGCTCTCATGGAGGGGGATTGGACGAAAACGGCCCGAGATGGTGTCGCTCGTCCTCGACTATGCGCGGCATGTCCATCGTCCTCGCTCCTGATCTCGAACCGTTTTCGTCTCAACCGTGGTCACGTCCCGAATGTCAACAGGCCCTAGGACCATGACGACCGGTCCAACCCAGACCCGACCGTCCCGCGCGCGCCGTCGGGCGATGACGGGGCGGCGCGTGGTGTCGATACTGGGCGCCGCGTTCGTCCTGGCCCTGGCGGTGGCGCCCAGAGCCGATGCCGATACCGCCGCCGACGCCCCCACCCTCGCCCTGCCCATCGCCTGCGATCCCGGCCACCAATGCTGGATCACCAAGCACGTGGACGTGGACCCCGGGCCGGGCGACCAGGATCACACCTGCGGCAGCCTGACCCAGGACGGCCACAAGGGCACGGATATCGGCCTCCGCGACATGACCGTGGCCAGGGACGGCGTGGCCGTGCTGGCCGCCGCCGACGGCATGGTCTTCGCCACCCGCGACGGCATGGAGGACATCAACGTCGCCCGACTGACCGAGGCCGACCGCGACGCCATGTCGACCAGCGCCTGCGGCAACGCCGTGGTCCTGGACCACGGCGCGGGCTGGCGCACCCTCTACTGCCACATGGCCAGGGGCTCGGTCCGGGTCTCGAAGGGCGACCCTGTCCGCGTTGGGGACCCGCTGGGCCTGGTGGGCATGTCGGGCATGGCCGAACACCCACACCTGCATTTCGGGGTCATGAAGAACGGCGCCGTCGTCGATCCATTCCTGGGGCCCGCGCCGGTGGACGGCTGCGGGCCGCCGACCGCCCCCCTCTGGTCCGACACCGCCCTCGCCGCCCTGCCCTACAGCCCCTTGGTGATCAATAACCTGGGCATCGCCGACCGGGAACCGATCCGGACTGACAGCCGCGATGGCCTGCTGGCCAACCGCTGGCTGCCGGACACCGCGCCGGCCCTGGTCGTCTGGGCCGATGTGTTCGGACTGGAAACCGGCGATTCCCTGGGTCTGCGCGTGGTCGGCCCCGACGGCCGGGAGCTGGCCGCCCGACAGCAGACCATGGAGCGCGAGACCCTTCAGTTCTTTGCCTTCACCGGCCGCCGGCTGACCGCCGAGCGCGGGCGCTGGACCGTCGGCGTCTACGCCCTGACGGTCACGGTGGCGCGGCCGCGTCCCGGCGCGGACCCGCTGCGGGTGTCCGAGCGCATGGAGTTCGAGGTCCGGCCGACGGACTAGGACCTGTTGACACTTGGCGCGCGGTCGGAAACACGGCCTTCGGACTTCGGAGACTCCCATGATCAATGCTGGACCCGCCCCGCTGCACGCCCGGCGCGGCCGACCGGAGGGCGCCGGCCCGCTGAGCGCCTACGTCCAGGCCCTGCGACCCGGGTTCCTGCTGGCGTCCATCCTGCCGGTGATCCTCGGCACCGCCTGGGGCGCGGTCTCGGCCGGACCGTTGGACCTGCTCACCGGCCTGGTGTTCCTGATGGGCATGGTGTGCGGGCACTCGGCGGGCAACGTGCTGAACGACGTCTGCGACGACCTGTCCGGCAACGATTCCCGGAATCACGGCCGCATCACGCCGTTCACCGGCGGCTCGCGGGTGATTCAGGACGATCTTCTGTCGCGCCGCCAGATGACAGGGTTCGTGGTCGGGCTGCTGAGCGCCTGCGCCGCCACCGGCGTCGTGCTCACCACCTTGCATGGCTGGCCCATCCTGGTGTTCGGCCTGGCCATGGGCGCGCTGGTGCTGGTCTACCACCTGCCGCCGCTGCGGCTGAACCACCGGGGCCTCGCCGAGGCGCTGATCGGCCTGATGTTCGGCATCGCACCGGTGCTGATGGCCGTCTGGCTGCAAGGCGGCCGGGCGGACGGCATGGCGCTGTTGCTGTCCCTGCCCATCACCGCATGGGTGGTGAACATCCTGTTGATCAACGAGGTGCCCGACCGCGCCGCCGACCGGTCGGTGGGCAAGGCCACGCTGATCGTGCTGCTGGGGGTGCGCCGTGCCCTCTGGCTTCAGGCCGGCCTGGACGGCGTGGCCGTTCTCGCCCTGGCCGCCCTGATGCTGGTCGGCCCCCTGCCCGCCTGGGCCGTGTTTGCTCCCCTGGCGCTCACCGTGGCGCATCTGGTGTTGCTGGCGCGAACCGAGGTGGACGACCGCGCGGCCATGCCGCGCCTGATCAAGGTCACCCTGGCGTTGCATGGCGCGGGTGGACTGTCGATGACGCTGGGACTCCTGACCGGCGCGTAGCGTAGCGGAGACGGACCAACCCTGCGCAACACGCAGGACAGGGCAACGAGCCCAGGTTAACAAGGGCGAGGGTCACGGGACTCCGATAGAGATCCTTCGCACCTTTCAGGTGCTCGGGATGAGGCTAATATATTTAAGATAACCTCATCCCGAGCGAGCCCCCGCGTCCATCCTTCAGATGGACGCGGTTCCACACCTTACGGCGACGCGGAGCGTCGCCTGGGCGAGCCGAGGGACCTCCATCGTCTCGCGCGCCTTTGTCCGTTAACCTGAGCCCGCTGCCCTGCAACGCGGATGCGTCGCCCGCCCATCAGGGACAGGGCGCCGTCCGCGACAACGCCCGCAGATCGCCCTTCATCACCTTGCCGTAGTTGTTCTTGGGTAAGGCGTCGATGCGCCGCCAGACCTTGGGGCGCTTGAAACGGGCCATGGTCTCGGTGCAGTGGCGGTCCAGCGCCCCCGGATCCCACGCGGTCCCAGGTTGGAGGACGACGAAGGCAACCACGACCTCGCCCCACTCGAGGTCCGCCTGACCGACCACCGCCACCTCGTGCACGTCTGGATGGGTGAGCAACACCTCTTCCACTTCACGCGGATAGATGTTGGTGCCGCCGGAGATGATCACGTCCCTGGAGCGGTCCGTCAGCGTCAGGAACCCGTCCGCGTCCAGCCGCCCCAGGTCACCGGTCCACAGCCATCCACCGCGTAGCGTCTTGGCCGTGGCCTCGGGATTGGCCCAATAGCCCCGCATGACCTGCGGCCCGCGCACCAGAATCTCGCCCACCTCCCCCTCGGGCAGCGGGTGACCCTCCGCGTCGGCGATGCGCAGGTCAACGCAACTCTGCGCCGTGCCCACGGAACCCAGCCGCTCCCGCCAGCGCGGGTGATCGCGGTCCGCCACCAGGGCGCGGGACAGGGCGGTGATGGTCATCGGGCTTTCACCCTGGCCGTAGATCTGGACGAAGCGCGAGCCGAGGGTGGCCACCGCCTCCTCGATGTCGGCCACGTACATCGGCCCGCCGCCATAGACGATGGTGCGCAGCCCCTCTCCTGTGCCCGCACCCGTCTTGGCCGCATCCACCAGCCGGCGCACCATGGTCGGCGCCGCGAACATGGACACATGCGACAGACGCGGCGCCAGGTCCAGGATCTCCGCCGGATCGAAGGCCCCAGAGGGCGGCACGACATGGCGGGCCCCCGCGCGCGCGTGCACCAGGGAGTACATGCCGGCCCCATGGGACAGGGGCGCGGCATAGAGCGCCGCATCGACCGCCGTCACCGGATCCACGTCCAGGGGATAGCACAGCGTCATGGCCATCAGATTCAGGTTGGACAGCATGACGCCCTTGGGCCGGCCGGTGGTGCCCGAGGTATAGAACAGCCAGGCCAAGTCCTGGTCATCGCGCGGCGCGGGCCTGGCCAGCGGCTCGGCGCCGGTCAGCGCCCGCCAGTCGGGATCATCCACGGAAACCAGCCGCGTGTCGGGTGCCGCGTCGGCCAGCGGCCCGGCACCGTCATCGGACACCAGGCACAGCCCCGCCCCCGCGTCGTCCAGGATCCAGGCCGCCTCGCGGGCGTGCAGCTTGGCGTTCACCGGCACCGCCACGGCCCCGGCCCACCAGATGCCATAGAGGGCTTCCAGGTACTCGGCCCGGTTCTTCATGAACAGGCCGACCCGGTCGCCCGGCGCAACGCCGAAGCGCGCCCCCAAAGTGGCCGCCAGCCCGCCGGCGCGGGCGGCGAAGGTGGCCTGGGTCGCCTCCAGGCGATCCCCGGTCAGCAGCGCCGGCGCCTCCGGCCGCAGCCGCGCGGCCCGCCAAAGCCAGTCGGCGACGTTCATCGCTGCTCCCCCTCCCCGTTCGACCCCACGTCCAGGCCGGGGCCGTTGTCTTCATGGGCAACGGCATGCGCCACCCGGACGGAAGCATGCGACAGGTCGCGACGGTTGTGCAACGGAAGAGCGCGCGGCGTCAGTGCGCCGAACGTCGACGAACGATCGTTCATGACATGCTGTCCGAGAGGATCGGGGCGAGCGATGGAGATCCTTCAGTCGCTCCGCTCCTTCAGGATAAAGCACTTAAAAAATGAAAATCCTCATCCTGAGCGTCCTCCGGACGCGAAAGATCTCCCTCGGAGCAACAGACCCTGACCGATCGCTCATCCGCGTTCGGAATCCTGCGCGCGACGTCCCCTACCCCACCTGGTCCAGCACGCCGTCGAGCACCCGTCGCAGACGCTCCAGGTCGTGGGGCTCGGACAGGCGATGCTCGCCGTCCTTGACAAGGGTCAGGTCCACGTCCGTGCTCTCCAGCCGTTCCAGCAGGCGTGGCGCGGTCTCCCACGGCACCGAGTCATCTTTCATGCCATGGATCAGGCGCACAGGGCAGGTCAGCGGGATGGGGGCGCGCAGGACCAGATGGTCGCGCCCGTCGTCCAGAAGGCGCTGGGTGATCGCATAGGGCTCGTCACTGAACTCGGAGGGCACTAGCAGCACACCATCCTGAGCCAGGGTCTCGCGGGCCGTCTTGTCGAAACCCTGCCACATCAGATCCTCGGTAAAGTCCGGCGCGGCGGCGAGCCCCACCAGGGCGACCACCCGCTCGGGCCGGACGAGGGCCGCCAGCAGCATCAGCCAGCCCCCCATGGAACTGCCCACCAGCACCTGCGGCCCCTCGGTCAGGTGGTCCAGGACCTGGATCACGTCATTGGCCCAGGCGCCAATGGTTCCCTCGTCAAAGCGCTGATCCGATTGACCGTGGCCGCGCTGGTCGAAGCGCACGAAGGCCCGGCCCGTGCGCCGCGCCCACGCCTCCAGGAACACCGCCTTGCCGCCGTTCATATCGGACATGAAGCCATGGATGAATACCACGCCCGGCCCCTTGCCGGACACCGAGTGATAGGCGATGGTGGCCCCGTCCGGCCGGGTCAGTCGGGCGGGCTGGCTCTGGGCGGAAGAGAGAGAGAGGGATGGGGTCGAGGTCCCGGTCTCGGTCATGGGCGCGGAGTCTCCTTGGAACAGGCCAGGCCGACGCCCCAGGCAGGAGCGCGACGAGAGGCGAGAGAGTTGGGGCAAGGGTCTGACGTGGTCCTGCACGGTAACACCGACGACAGGCCGGGTGTATCCCCGCGCGGGCC
>JANQGN010000229.1 GCA_028277295.1 Rhodospira sp. | reverse complement strand
CGGCTGGACGCGGCGCCCCTTCTGGCGAGCGGACGGGCGGATGACGCGGTCTTGGCGATCCTCTGCCGGGCCGACGACATTCGCCGTCGAACCCGGGAGATCCTGGAGCGCCTGACCACCCTGACGCTGGCGCAGCAGCGCGACGCCATCACCCGCTTGCTCGTCCTCTCCGGCCTGCGCAGGGCCGAAACCGAGGTACTGGAGGAAGTCACCACCATGGCGGTCCAGATTGACATCCGAGAGAACGCCTGGCTGATGGATATCTTCGCCAAAGGAGCGACCGAGGGCGAGGCGCGCGGCGAAGCGCGCGGCGAAGCGCGCGGCGAGGCACGCGGCGAGACCAAGGGCCGGGCGGCCCTGCTGCTCCGCCTGCTGACACATCGCTTCGGCACGCTTCCAGAAGCCGTCCACGCCCGGATCATGGAGGCCGACGTGTCGCGCCTGGACGCCTGGGCGGAGGCGACCCTGGACGCCGAAAGCCTCGATGCGGTGTTCACGCGAACGCCCAGCGGTTGAGTTTGGCGCGGGTCGCGTTCGCACGGTCGCCGGACCGCCCCCTCACCGTGGCGCGCGCATCACCACATGGCGGTGGTGAGGCCGGAACCGGGTCATGTACTGGGGCAGGATCGTCTTGACCGCCGTCGGCTCGATGCCCATGGCCTCCAGTCCTGGCAGCGCCCCGGTCAGCACGTTGTCCACCTCCAGCAGCTTGACCTGATCCGGGGTCAGCATCGGCTTGGGCAACAGCCCCATCACCCGGGCCTGCAGCCGGGCAACCCACATCGGCACCGGCACGGGCTTGACGCGGCGTTCCGTCTGTTCGGCGACCAGTTCCATCACCTCACGCATGGAATAGGCCCGTGGCCCGCCCAGTTCATAGGTCTTGCCCAGATGGGTGGCCGTGGTCAGGCACGCCATCACCGCGTCGGCCACGTCACCCACATACACCGGCTGGAAGCGCGGGCCATCGGCGCCGGCCTGGCCGCTCCGCGGGTTGACCCCATCCTTGACATAGTATGGCAACACGGGCGACAGGCGCGTGAACCCCCCAAACAGATTGAAGAAGCCGTCATGGGGACCGAACACCACCGACGGACGCAGGATGGAGGCGTTGGGAAAGTGCCGCCGCACCGCGTCCTCGCCCGCAGCCTTGGTGCGCGCGTAGCGAGCCGCGGCGTTCTCGTCCGCCCCCAGCGCGGAGACATGCACCAGGCGGCTCACCCCGGCCGACGCGGACAAGCGGGCGATGCGTTCCGGCGCCTCCACGTGCATGGCCTGGAAGGTGCGCCGCCCGCTCTCGGCCAGGATCCCCACCAGGTTGACGACGCCGTCGGCGTTCTCCACGGCGCGTGCCACCGCCGCCTCGTCCGCCACATTGACCTTGAGCGGCGCGATTTGCCCCAGATCGCCCAGAGGCTTCAGGAAGGCCGCCTTGAGCGGATCGCGCACCGCGACGCGTACCCGCAGCCCTTGACTAGCCAGCCGTTGCACCACCTGACGTCCGATCGACCCGCTGCCGCCGAACACCGTGACCAAACGAAGTGCCATCACCATGATCTCCCTATACTGGACCGGGGTTCCGCGCCAACGGCCGGACAGGATACACTCCGTTCACGGGTGTCCTGGATCGGCGCCGTGGCGCGCCCCGGTCTCTGCCTGTCTTGTCCCTTATAGAGATAAGGGGACCAGGACCGTCGAGAAAGAGGAAAGGCCCTCCGAGCATGGACGACGGGCGCCCCAGGGGCATCCACGCGCACAAGATCGCCGTTCTGGACCAGGCGGCGGCGCTGGGCCTGGACGTCGCGGCGGTTACCCGGGCGCGCCTACCCGACTCGGTGCGTCAGGATCTTGGCCTGTTCCTGGAACAGCGGCGACACGGGACCATGGCCTGGATGGCCGAGCACCGGGACCGGCGCGGCGATCCGCGGGTTCTGTGGCCGGAGGCGGTGTCCATCGTGACCCTGGGCATGAACTACGGCCCCGACGAGGCCGATCCCCTGGCCGTGGTGGACCACCGCGAGCGGGCGGCGATCAGCGTTTACGCACGTGGCCGCGACTATCATGACGTGTTCAAGAAACGCGCCAAGGCCCTGGCACGCTGGATCCACGCCACGCTGGACGCCGAGGTCAAGGTGTTCGTCGACACCGCCCCGGTCATGGAAAAACCCCTGGCAAGCCAGTCCGGCCTCGGCTGGACGGGCAAGCACACCAACCTGGTGTCGCGGCGCTTCGGGTCATGGTTGTTCCTGGGCGAGGTGTTCACGACCCTCCCGCTCCCGCCGGACCCGCCGGAGACGGATCACTGCGGCGCCTGCCGGCGATGCCTGGATGCCTGCCCCACCGGAGCCCTGGACCCGGCCGACCCATATCGCATCGATGCCCGCCTGTGCATCAGCTACCTCACCATCGAGCATAAGGGGCCCATTCCCCGGGCGCTCCGGCCTCGCCTCGGCAACCGTGTCTACGGCTGCGATGACTGCCTGGCGGTCTGCCCGTGGAACCGCTTCGCCCAGCCCACGGCGCACGCGGGCCTCAAGCCGCGGCCCACCCTGGAAACCGCGCCCGGGCTGGCCGATCTGGCGGCGCTGGACGATGCCGCCTTTCGGGCGCTGTTCTCGGGATCGCCGATCAAGCGCACCGGCCGTGACCGATTCGTGCGCAATGTGCTGATCGCGCTGGGCAACAGCGATCGGCCGGACCTGCTGTCCGTGGCGGCGGCACGGCTTAACGACCCGTCTCCGCTGGTGCGCGGCGCGGCGGTCTGGGCCTTCCGCCGGCTGGCCCCGGATGCCGACACCGTCGCCCGGGAACGGACCCGCCGGGCTCCGGACGAAGCCGATCCGGATGTCCGAACCGAATGGAGCGCGCCCATGCCCTGACGGACCGCCTCCTTCCTTCGCGGCCCCTTCTTCCGCTCGGTTTGCGCGGACGGCGGAATGGTCTATTCTTGGCGGTCGGGCGTGCTGGATGGAAGCGGCCGACCCCAAGGATCAAGAGGATTGAGCCGGTGTCGGGCACCGAAACCGAACAACAGTTGCGGGCGGATGTGGACGCCTTGAGGACGGCCTTGGCCGCGCGAGAGGCGGAGTTGGCGACCTTCCGGGACCAGCGCCATGCCCTGGAAACCACGCTTGAGGACCTGGCGACCCACCAGGAGGAACTGCGCGCCCAGAATGAGGAGTTGCGCCACGCCCGCCAGATCAACGAATCCCTGGTAACGCGCTATGCGGCGCTGTTTGACGGCGCGCCCATCGGCTATTGCACCATCGCCGATCGCCGCGCCATCACCAGCGCCAATCGCCGCGCCTGCGAACTGTTCCAGGTCACTCACAGCGCCGACGTGGAACACAAGCCGATCCATCTTTTTATCCACCCTGAATCGCATGCCACCTTGTCGCGCCACCTTGACAAGGTCCTGGCCGGCCAGGCCGCCACCGACGAAATCCGGGTGCTGGGACGCGACGGCCGCGAGGTCGATTGCCTGGTACAAAGCCGCCCCACCAGCGACCAGGACGACGGGGTCGACGACGCCCCCACCTGCCTGACCACCTTCATCGACATTTCCCAGCGCAAGCAGACCGAACGCGCCTTGGCCGACAGCGAGTTGAAGTTCCGCAACATCTTCACCCTGGCCCCCTTCGGCATGATGACGCTGTCACGTGACGGTCGGGTGATGGAGACCAACGCGGCCACACAGCGCATGCTGGGGCTTTCGGCCCATGAACTGCGTGGCATGGCCTATCGCGACCTTCTGGCCCCAGAGACAACGCCCACGGAGGCCCATCGCCTGGCCGAGGGCCTGCCACGCCCGGGCTGGGTGGACGTTGTCGAGCGCGAGTTCCGGGGCCGGGGCGACCGCCACCTGTTGACCCGCGTTACGTTCGCCGTCATGCCCACCGACGATGGCCAAACCGTGCAGGGCCTGGCGATCATCGAGGACATGACCGAGCGCCGGGAAATGGAGACCCGCTTCCGCCATACGGCCAAGCTCACCCTGCTGGGCGAGATGTCGGCCAGCCTGGCGCACGAGATCAGCCAGCCGCTCAACATCATCCGCCTGAAGGCCGAGGGCGCGCTGGAGCGCCTCAAACGCCAGGGCTTCGATCCCGAACGGGCGGAACGTGGCTTCGCGGCCATCGAGGAGCAGGTGGTCCGCCTGTTCGAGGTGATCTCCTACATGCAGGGCCTCAGCCGTCGTGACACCGGCGCCATCCAGCCCTTCAGCGTCGCCCGCGCCATGCGCGCCTCCCGCGCCATGGTCGCCAAGCAGTTCCGCGACGACAACGTCATCCTGGAAATGGACGACCAGTTGGGCGAAACCCAGGCCCTGGGGCGCCAGCATCAACTGGAACAAGTGCTGGTGAATATCCTGCGCAATGCGCGCGACGCGGTCCTGTCGCCGGAGGGGTGCCGCGTGCGTCAGGGCGAGCTTCCCCGCGTGCGGCTCAGCGCCTGCGTGGAAACTGACGGTGACCACCTTCGTATCGTGGTCGAGAACAATGGGCCGCATATCCAGGAAGACTTGAAGGCGCGCATCTTCGACCCCTTCTTCACCACGAAGTCGGGCGATCACGGCACCGGCCTGGGACTATCGATCAGCCTGGGTTTCGTCACCGAGATGGGGGGCACCATCGAGGTCCGGAATGCCGAGATCGGCGTGGCCTTCGACGTCCGCCTGCCGCGCGTGGCGCAGGAACGAACCCCGGTCGACGACGACGCCGCTTGCCCCGACGCTGGCACCCACCAGGACCTGTTGCCGATCGCTTGCGGCGATTCCGGTGGCCGTCCGCATATTTTGGTTGTGGACGATGAGGAGGAAGCGGCCCGGGAGATCGCCGGTTTCCTCGATGCGGTCGGTTATCGCGTGACAGTCGCGGTTAACGGCCAGCAAGCCCTGGAAATCCACCTTGACGATCCAGCCCACGCCATCATCACAGACCTGAGGATGCCGGAACGGGATGGCCACTGGCTGATCGACCGGTTGCGAGCCGGGCGCCGACGGGTGTTCATCTTGGTCATTACCGGTCAGGCCGCGCGCACCGCCCGCGAACTGGATGCCCTGCGCCAGCGCGCCGATGTACTGCTGCGCAAACCAGCCTCGTTGCGCGACATTCTGCACCACTTGCGCGCGGGCCTGCAGGCGCCGGCCGATCGCCTGGCGGTCTAGAAACTTTTTGGGGCGATTTGCTTCAGAATCAAGATCTTAGAGCATGGCGGGTGAGTCCAGAACCACTCATCATGCCGTAGGCGCCGTCACGCGCATGTGCTTCGGACGACCTCTGAAGACACTGAGAGCCCGTCCGGACAGTCTCGGGAACCACAATATGGTGTGCGCCCGTGTTCGAATCGCATCCCGTATGTGGTACCAAGCAAGGCTTTCCGGACAGACACTGAGGACTCTGGCCTCCTGGCCTGCCATGGCGCCGAGTTGGCACCGGGTTGGCGCGCCGACACGCGACCGCCGCGCTCCACCAATGGCCAGGAGCGCGGCGGCCAGCATGTGGCGGCGGCCGGCCGATCACTCGACCGAGCTGCGCACCAGACTCTTGAGCATCTCCAGCACCCGGCCCCGCACGATATCCGTGGGCAAGCGCCAATAGGTCTGGATCAGCTCCAGGGATTCGGTCCGCTTCATGGGATCGTCCTCGATCCCAGGGATCGGGTCACTGGCATTGGCGAACGTGACCTTGACCTCTTCGTCGCGGGCCGCCACCGCGTCTTCGGTCAGGTCTTCGAAGAAATAGCTGACCGGGACATTGAGAAAGCGGGACACGTCAAACAGACGGCTGGCACTGATACGGTTCGTGCCCCGCTCGTACTTCTGCACCTGCTGGAAGCTCACCCCCAGGGCGCGAGCCATCTGGTCCTGGCTTTTGCCCAGCATGGTGCGCCGCAAGCGCATACGCTGACCAACGTGAATGTCGATGGGATCCGGACCATCGATGGACGCGGCGCGACGCCGACGTCCTTCA
>JANQGN010000116.1 GCA_028277295.1 Rhodospira sp. | reverse complement strand
ATGGAGGAGAGCAGTAATGGCCAGGCGTCCGTTTTTCCGTCGTCGCAAGACCTGTCCGTTCTCGGGGGCCAACGCGCCCAAGATCGACTACAAGGACATCCGGCTGCTGTCCCGCTACGTCTCGGAGCGGGGCAAGATCGTGCCCAGCCGTATCACCGCCGTTTCCGCCAAGAAGCAGCGTGAACTGGCGCGGGCGATCAAGCGCGCCCGGTTCCTGGGGCTGTTGCCTTACGTCATCAAACAGTGATCCGGTGGCGGTGACCGGTGCCCGCGCCGGGTGCCGGTCCGCCACGGCAAGGACGGTCCGGTCATGCCCGCGCGTCTGCCCCTGGTCCTGGGTGCTGGCATCGCTAGCGCCCTGTTGTTCGTGTCCGTGCTGGGGATTTTCGTGGCACCCGCGCCGCTGGTCGCGGCCGGGCTCCGGCTGGGCCTGAGCGGCGCGCTGATGGCGGCGATGACCGGGGTGGCCGGCGTCGCCCTCGTCAGCCTGAACGCCGTGTTCATTGGTGCTTACGTCGTGGCCGCTGTTCCGCTGGCCCTGATCGTTCTCTCCCTGATCCTGCGGCCGGCCCCGGGGGTGACGAACCCCGATCCCGCCCGACCCGAGCACTGGATCGACGCGGGGGCGGTGTTGGCGTCCCTGGCCTTGGTGCCGGCGGTGGCCCTCTTGGTGGCCACGGTCGCGGCGGGGGGGGCTCCGACGGACCTGGCGATGCGGATGACCGGCGGGACGCTGATGGACCAGGGCGTCGCGAACGTCACGGCGGTGTTCGGTCCCGAGTTTGGCGCAGAATTCGCCGACGTCGTGGCGCAGTCAGGGGGGGAGCAGTTCCTCGCGGGCGCCGCTCTGGCGAGCATCGCGGTCTTCTGGCTGGTGCAGGCCATTGTCGCGGCCATGCTGGGAATGTCCCTCGCCCAATATCTGGGGCCGGTCGTCAGGCCACGTCCGGCCTACCGGGATCTGCGGCTGCCGGGGTGGTTCGGCGCCGTGTTCATCGCCACGCTCGGGGTATCGCTGCTGGGGGGTGATCCGGGCTTAATCGCCGAAACCATGGTCATTGTCCTGTGCGTGCCGTTCTTCCTGCTCGGCTTCAAGCTGGTGCATCTGGCGGCGCGCGAGACACCCGCCCCGGCCGCTTTGCTGGTGGTGTTCTACATGGTCTTCCTGGGGTCTGGCGTCGGCCCGATGGCCATGGTGTTCGTGGGACTGGTGGAATTCGCGACCGATCTGCTGCGTCGAGCGGACGGTCGGTCTATGGAGGACGAGTGATGGAAGTCATTCTGTTGGAGCGTGTCGAGAACCTGGGTTTCATGGGCGACATTGTGAAGGTCCGTCCGGGGTATGCCCGCAACTATCTGCTGCCGCAGAACAAGGCCCTGCGCAAGTCGGAGGCCAACCTGCGTTACTTCGAGACCCAGAAGGCCGACCTGGAGGCCCGCAACCTGAAGCGGCGCCAGGACGCCGAGCAGGTGGCCGAGCGCATGGCCGGCCTGTCCATCGTGCTGGTGCGCCAGGCGTCCGAGGGTGGTCAGCTGTATGGCTCGGTGAGCGCCCGGGACCTGGCCGACGCCCTCAAGGACCAGGGCTACACCATCGGCCGGTCGCAGGTGCAGTTGAATGCGCCCCTGAAGGCTCTCGGCGCCTACGAGGTGCGTGTCTCCTTGCATCCCGAGGTCGTCGTCGGCGTGGCCGTGACCATCGCCCGCAGCCTTGAGGACGCCGAGCGTCAGGCCGCCGCGGCCCAGGCTGCCGAAGCCATGGACGCCGAGGGCGAGGGCGAGCCCCTGGACGGCGAGACCGGCTTTGACGAGGCTGATGGAGAGTCGGACGCCGTCGATGATCGGCCGGTGGCCGAGGACGACGCCGAGGTGGTGTAACGCCAGCGGCGTATGCCGTGTGACTCATCTGTCTCCGGGCGCCGCGCGGGCGCCTGGGGCGGAGTCACGCGTCCCAACGACTTGATTGAGGGCAGATCCCGAGCGATCTGGCACAGATCGCCCTGGAAGACCTTTCGGGGACGATTTGCTTCAAAATCAAAACCTTAGAGCATGGTGGGCGAGTCCAAGATCACTCACCATGCCCTTGGTCGAGATCGGCGGCGCGTCATCATCGCGTCATGGACCAGCGTGGCGAGTCCGGAACCACCCAGCCCACTCGTCCCGTTTGCTTTATCGCACCATTTTTTCCAAAGCCGGGGTTCTCCCAGTGGCCCTCCCTGGGGCCCTCCCTGGGGCTCTCACCGGAACGCCGACCCCATCGAGACTCAATGCACGCTCCGACCGCACCCACAGGCGGTGCCGCGCGGATGCCATGCCCCGCAGGCTGAACACCGGACCAAATCCTCGACCGTATCGGGGCCAGCGGAACGCGGTCCCTGTGGCGCGCCCCCTGCGGCGCCGTCGTCGCCCATGCGCCGGCGCACGGCCTCCTGGGCCGCCCGTTCCACGCGCTCACGCAGACTCTCACGCCGTCCGCCGCCCCCAAGCATGCGGCTGTAATACTTGAAGGCTCCCCACACAATCACGACCACGGCGATTGTGAACAGGACCTTGCTGAGGCTTAGTCCGAACATGCGCCCGTTATGGCCGCCGGCCCGCGCCCGGTCAAGGTCCTCGCCCCCCAGCGTCGGACAGCACGTCGTCCAGCGCCGCGCCCTCGCGGAGAATCCGCTCGGCCAACGCCCCATGCCCCCCATCGACGGCGTGCAACACCACCCCCGGGGACAGACGCACCGGCCCTCTCACCCCCTTCCGGGCGCGTACGATCACGCGCCGCGCCTCGCGGGCACCGGGCGTCCCTGGCACGATCGGTCCGGGCCACAAGGGGATCACCTCAATCGCCCCGGCCACGCCCCGCATGGCCGCGAGCAGATCGTCCAGGCGATCCGCCCGATGAATGACCACCATCCGTCCCTTGGGGCGCAATCGCGCCAGGCACCCGGCAACCCACACCGCCAAGGACACCGCCGTCACATGGGCCATGGCTCGCCCGGCATGAGGGGGCGGCGTCCCGCGCCCGGCTTCGCCATACGGGGGGTTGGTGAGCACCAGATCGAAGCCGCCCGCCTCGTCCGGTCCCGGCGGCGCGCAGACGTCGCCAACCTCGACCCGCAGCCGCTCCGCCCAGCCGTTGAGGGTCGCCGAGCGTCGCGCCAGGGCGGCCACCGCCGGTGCCTGCTCAATCCCCGTCACCGTCAGGTCCGGGGCGACGTTGGGATCCGCCAGGCCCCGCGCCAGCAGGCACAGCGCCGCCGCACCCGATCCCAGGCCGGCATCCAGCACCCGGCGCACCCGCCCGGGGCCACCCAGAGGAACGGCGGCCGCCAACAGGACCGGGTCCATGGCCGCGCGGTACCCGACACGCGGTTGCAAAAGACGCACCCGCCCCCCCAGAAGGCGGACCTCCTCCACGTCTTCACTGTCGGGCCCGATGTCCGACCCCGTGTCCGGATCACCCGGATCACCCGGTCCGCCCGTCTCGGTCGCACCGTCCGTCACCAGCCGCCCCGCCTCCGCCCATCGCCATTCGGACCATGCTCCGACGCCACATCTGGCGCCACCTCCGTCAACACCCAGCGCGCACGATCATAGTCGGCCTCGGCCACGCAGACCCGTATCCCCAAACCGTCGACAGCGAAGCCCAGCGCGGCGCTGGTGTGATCGTCGAACACCACCGCGTCGATCCCCTCCTGATCCAACTGGTTGACCAGAAAGGATAGGAGCACCCGATCAGAAACGACCGCCAGTTCCCGCAGACTCTCCATCCCTCGCCTCCTCTCCCACGCATCCCCATATCAAGCCAACGGCACGGAGAGCGGTCGTTGGCATCGTTAGCCGGCCCGCGCGCCCCTAGACCGGCTCTGGCCGTTGGCGCTTGACCCCGATCCAAGCGCCCTCCTATGCTCCCGTCGCCGTGCCCGGGGCGTCAACCCCGGCTCCTTCCCCCGCCGTTTGCGAGAGCCCGCCACCGTGGTCACCGCCGTGAATGCCTCGAACCCTGACTCCCCGGGCGCCAACCGGGCCGCGCCGCCGTCCGCGAAGGCGGCCCTGGACGCCCTGCTGGATCTGGTGGGGGAAGACCTGACCCGCGTCAACCAGACCATTGTCGACCGCATGCACAGCCCCATTGCCCTGATCCCGCAGTTGGCGGGGCATCTGGTCGCGGCGGGCGGCAAGCGGTTGCGGCCGTTGCTGACGCTGGGCTCGGCCAAGCTGTGCAACTATGCGGGCGACCGACACATTACCCTGGCCGCCTGTATCGAGTTCCTGCACACCGCCACCTTGCTCCATGATGACGTGGTGGACGAAAGCAGCAAGCGGCGCGGCCGGGACACCGCCAACGCCGTGTGGGGCAACAAGCCGAGCGTGCTGGTCGGCGACTTCCTGTTCTCGCGCTCCTTCGAGTTGATGGTCGAGGACGGGTCGCTGGAGGTGATGGCCATCCTGTCGCGCGCCTCGGGGGTGATCTCGGAGGGTGAAATCCACCAGCTCCTGACCGCCAACAACATCGAGACCACCGAGCAGGCCTACATCGAGGTCGTCGGCGCCAAGACCGCCGCCCTGTTCGCCGCCTCGACCCGCATCGGCGCGGTCGTCGCCGACCGGCCGACGGCCGAGAAGGACGCGCTGGAGGCCTATGGCCGCAACCTGGGGATCGCCTTCCAGATCGCCGATGACTTCCTGGACTATTCGGCGCGCGAGGCCGAACTGGGCAAGGCCATCGGCGACGACTTCCGCGATGGCAAGCTGACCCTGCCGGTGATCCATGCCATCGCCCGGGCCGACGCCGATGAACGGGCCTTTTGGGCGCGCTGCCTGGAGGAGCAGGACTTCAGCGACGAGGACGCCGAGGCCGATCTGGCCCAGGCCATGGCGCTGCTACACAAGCATGGCGCCCTGGACGAGACGGTGCGCCGCGCGCATGACTACGCCGAGGCGGCGCGGCGGGCGCTCGACATTTTCCCGGACGGCCCCATCAAAGACATTCTCGTCGGCATCGTCGACTTCAGCGTGGAGCGCGCCTACTGATCGAGGGAGCGGCGAGATCACGGCTTGCGCCACAGGCGCCAAGGCGCTATACAAGCCGCCCACCGTCGGAGGGCGCACCCAGCGGAGTGTAGCTCAGCCTGGTAGAGCACTGTCTTCGGGAGGCAGGGGCCGGAGGTTCGAATCCTCTCACTCCGACCA
>JANQGN010000090.1 GCA_028277295.1 Rhodospira sp. | reverse complement strand
GGCGTTGCTCCCTCGGCGAGGGCGGGTCGATAGTCGAACCCGCCCGGCACGTCAGGCGAGAACATGGACCGGACGATGTCGTACTTCTCCATCATCACGGCGACCGCTTCGGCTTCGTCGATTCCGGTCAAGTCCTGATCGGGACGAGAATATTGTCCAAGGGCATTCTTCAGGTTCTGGGCAATGCCGATATAGTCCACGACCAGTCCGGCGGGCTTGTCTCGGAACACGCGATTCACCCGTGCGATGGCCTGCATCAGGCCGTGCCCGCGCATAGGCTTATCGATGTACATCGTATGCATGGACGGCGCGTCGAAGCCGGTCAGCCACATATCGCGCACGATGACCAGACGCAACGGGTCATTAGGATCCTTGACCCGCTTGGCCATCAACTCACGGCGGGCCTTGGGGCGCTTGCCGATGTGACGTTGCCAGTCTTCGGGATCGGACGCGGCGCCGGTCATGACGACTTTGACCTCGCCCGCCATATCGTCGTTGCTGTGCCAATCGGGCCGGATCTTGACGATCTCGTCATAGAGCCTGACGCAAATTCGGCGGCTCATGCAGACGAACATGGCCTTGCCGTCGAGGGCGGCGACGCGGTCCTCGAAGTGGGCCACGAGGTCCTGCGCCACCATCGCCAATCTTTTCTCGGCCCCGACGACGGCCTCGACGCTGGTCCATTTGCGTTTCAGGCGCTCCTGTTCAGGCTCGGCCTCATCGCCCGCAATGTCGGCAATCTCGGCATCGATCTTCGGTTTTTCGTCCTCGTCGAGCTCGATCCGGGCCAAACGGCTTTCGTAGTAGATGGGCACGGTGGCCCCATCCTCGACCGCACGGCTGATATCGTAGACGTCGATGTACTCGCCAAAAACGGCGGTCGTATTGACGTCTTCTTTTTCGATGGGTGTCCCGGTGAAACCGATAAACGAGGCATTCGGCAGAGCATCGCGCAGGTATTTGGCGAAGCCGTAGGACACCTCGGCGGTCTTCCGGTCCACCTTGGCGCGGAACCCGTACTGGCTGCGGTGAGCCTCGTCGGCGATGACGATGACGTTGCGGCGGTCGGTCAACAGTGGGTGGGTGCTCTGCCCCTCGTCAGGATTGAACTTCTGGAGCGTGGCGAAGATAACCCCACCCGACGGCCGATCCAGCAACCGGCGCAAGTCCTCCCGGCTGTCCGCCTGTTGCGGCGTCTGGCGCAGCAGGTCCTTGCACATGCTGAAGGTACCGAAGAGTTGGTCGTCGAGGTCGTTGCGGTCGGTGATGATGACCAGCGTCGGGTTGGTCATGCGCGGATGACGGATCACCTGCCCGGCGTAGAACGCCATCAGCAGGCTCTTACCTGACCCCTGGGTGTGCCAGATGACGCCGATCCGCTTGTCGCCCGGTTGGTAATGCCGCACACCCGGCAGACCGAAGGTCGCGGGCTCCTCGGCCAGGCCGGGACCCATCTGAAACTGTTCGTATGATGGCACAGTGTCCGGCGGCGTAACGGCCCGCACCGTCGAGGCCACGGCCTTCAGGACGGCATGGTATTGGTGATACCCGGCAATGATCTTGACCGTCTCAAGCTGCTTGTCCTTGGTCTCCACCTGCCCGAACACGGTGAAATCCCGGATCAGGTCGAGCAGACGACGCCGGTCGAACACGCCCTTGAACAGCGTTTCCAGTTCGGGCGCGCCCTTGGGCGCGATGGTCTCTCCGTCCACCGTCCGCCACGGCATGAACCGCTCGAAGTTCGCGGTCAGGGACCCGACGCGCGCGTGCAGGCCGTCGGAGATGACGAGCGCCGCGTTGGTGCGGAACAGAGAGGGGATGCCGGTTTTGTAGGTCTGGAGCTGGTTGAAGGCACCCTCCAGCGTGGCATCCTCAGACCCTGGATTCTTCAGTTCAACGACGCCGACCGGAAGACCGTTCAGGAACACCACCACATCCGGGCGGCGGTTCACCCGATCCTCGATGACGGTCATCTGATTGAGCGCCAGCCAATCATTCGCCTCAGGACCATCGAAGTCCACAAGGTGGACGGTATCGCCGCCGATGGACCCGTCCTCCCGGGTTACTTCGACAGAAACGCCATTAACCATGTAGCCATGAAGGCGGCGGTTCTCTTCGATCAGAGATGGCGTTTCAGCGTGGATGAAGCGGCGCACCACCTCGTCCAGCGTGTCAGACGGGATAGCCGGGTTGAGATCGGCCAGGGCAGCCCGAAAGCGGTCGACCAGGACAACGTCGCCATAGCTGGACCGTTCGGGCGCCGTGCCGTCCGGTCCCAAATCCGGCCCAGACGCGACGGTATATCCCAGCCCCGCAAGCCAGGATAAAGCGGCCTCTTCGACGTGGGATTCGGCTATCCGGACCATCACGCCACCTCCCCAGTCTGGCGACCAAGCACGAAGCGCACACGTTCCCGGCGAAGCATCTCAAAGGGTGTCACGAACGACAGGCCGAGCCCCATGCAGGCGTTCGGGATTTTGATCTTGCGGGCGGTGTCTGCCGGGACCTCATGGGTGACGACGACATAGCCTTGGGCCTTGGCGTGCGCCACGAGCCAGTAGTCCGCGACCTGCAAGAAGGTGGACACGGCCGCGGGCTCATAACCCTGCGTGCTCGCCCAGGTGCTGACCTCGCTAAGCGTCGGGGGCAGCGCATCGTCGGGGGGCAGAAAGAAGGACCGCCCTCGCGCCTCGGCCCAGTCCGAAAGCTCGTCCTGACCGGCATGCAGTTCGTCGGCCACTTTTTCGATGCTGGCAACGCGGCCTTCCGCGTTCTTTTCAATCAGCCAAGACCAGAAGGCCGGACAAAAATCAAATCCATAATGCAAATTCTTCGCCTGAATAAATACGTTTGAGTCCAATAAATACCTGCTCATAACATGACACCCACTTCCCGGCCAATCGTGTTGAACGTGGATGTCTTGGCCACACCGAGCATGCGGAAGGCATCACGGTACAGGGTTTGCCCTTCCAGCGTGCTGGAAACGACGGCCCGCGTAAACCGCCGGCTGACCCGCGATATGGTTGTCTTGTAGAAATCGCCGCCGCCGCCGACCCTTGCGCTCAGGGCCAGCAGGCGGGCGCGTTCCTGCTGCCAGGCTTGCTCGAACGCGGCGCGGTCCAGCCAGCCCGCATCCAGCAACCGCCGCAGGATGACCAGCGAACTCACCTTGAAGCGGCGCGTCAGACGCGGCACCGCGTCGCCAAGGTTCTCTCCGTCCGCCAACGCGGGCCGCAGGGCCGCCAGAGGCACCAGCACTTCGGCGGCCACGGCGTTGCACCACACCTCCTCGGGCGGGCCGCCGGACACCGGCGCGGCGCCCGCATCCGACAGGCCGGTGGCGTTCAGCCACAGGTGGGCCAGCTCGTGGGCCAGGGTGAACATCTGGGCGGACTTGGTATCGGCCCCATTGATGAACACCAGAGGAGCCAGCGGATCGGACAGAGCAAACCCCCGGAACTCCTGCGGGTTCAGGGTGCGCCGCGTGTTGCTGAGGACAACGCCGCTGACCATCACCAGCACCCCGGCCTGGTCCGCTTGCTGGATGAACAGGCGCAGCGCCTCTTTCCAGGTCCGGCAGGCGGCCCGTTGCTCCAGATCGACGCCAAGGGTCGCGCGGATGTCGGCGGCGACCTCCTCCGGCGGCATGGACCGATCAGCCCGGCCCACGAACGCGCGCGGTGGCTGGCGGGTCACCTGCGCGAAGTCGCGATACCACGCCTGCCGCTCCTGACAGGCATAGAGCATGTCCAGCAAGTTCGGGCTCGGTCGCGCCACGGCACGATTGTCGACGGTACGAAAATCCGGGATCGGCAGCCGCTCTTCCGGCGGTTCCGGCAGGAACAACGTTCCCACCGGCACATGGACGGCGCGGGCGAAGGCGTCCAGTTGCTTCAGGGTCGGGCTGGCCGCACCGGTTTCCCACTCCGGCAGCTTCTTGAACCGGGCCAGCAGGTCCTCGACCTCAAGCCCGGCCCGCTCCCGCGCCCAACGCAGCATATGGGGG
>JANQGN010000043.1 GCA_028277295.1 Rhodospira sp. | reverse complement strand
TTTTTGAGAAATCTGATGCGCGGAGGGCGGATAAATGAGTGTCGAAATTCGTAAAGATTTAGTGTATGGTGGCTTTTGGATTAGGGTTCTGGCATCAATTGTTGATACTATCATTACGTCAGTAGCGGGGTTTGTTGCTAGTTCCGTTTTCGGTTTTGTAGTTGTTTACAATATGCTGCGATCAGGTCTGAGTGCTCAGGAAGCCGAGTCAGTGGGTGGGCTTATTGGCTTCTTGTTGGGGACCTTTATTACTTTTATGTATTTTGCCGCATTTGAAAGCTCCGTGTGGCAAGCCACGCCAGGAAAGAAAGCCGTGGGCGTGAAAGTCACAGATGAAGACGGTGGTAGAATTTCATTTGGTCGAGCAACGGGGCGTTATTTTGCGAAGATACTATCTTCGCTTATTCTTCTCGTTGGTTTTATGATGGTCGGGTGGACGAAACGTAAACAGGGATTGCATGACATGATTGCAGGCACACTCGTTGTGAAGGAATAGATTTGAACTGAATACGAATATCATCTGTGGTTTCTTTCCTGTCGCGATGATCTTTCGTTGAGAGCCCGTCCGGAAAGCCTTGCAAAGCACCACATACGGAATGCGATTCAGGCACCGGCACACACTATATTGCGGTTCCCACGACTTTCCGGACGGGCTCTTACGGCGGGAGCAGGGCGGGCAAGCCCCTGGTCCGCTGACCCGCCGAACGACCTATCCAAACGTGGCAAGGGTGCGCCCGCGTCCGCCATGGCCTATCATCGATCCTGGCGAGGTGGGCCAGGAGTGGGATCATGGCGGAGACGGAGAGCGGCGTAAGGTCCGGGGAGCCGGTGGACGGCACGCGGCAGGCGGCGCCATCGGTGGGGGACGTCGTGGGAGAGTCTCTGGGCGCGGGCGTGGCGGTCCAGTGGCTTGACCACCTTGGCGATGCCGTGTTCGTCCATGATCGCCAGGGGCGCATTGTCGCCGTCAACGAGGCCGCGTGCGAGTCTCTCGGCTATGATCGGGCAACCCTGCTAACCAAGAGTGTGCCGGACATCGAAACCGCGGTGCCGGCGGCCGACGTTCCCATACTGTGCGACCAGGCGCGCGGGGGCACCCGTCCGGTCTCCTTCGCTGGCATGCATCGGCGCGTTGACGGTAGCCTTGTGCCGGTGGAGATGCGCACCACCCATATGGTGCGCGATGGCCAGGACCTGTTCATCACCGTGGCTCGCGATATCACGGATCGCCGCCGCGCCGAGGAGGCGCAACGCGACAGCGAGGATCGGCTGCGGGCTCTGATCGAGACCAGCCCCTTTGGCGTGGCGGTTCTCCAGCCGGACGGCCGGCCGTTGCTGGTCAACCGTCGGCTCGCGGATATGCTGGGCCGCGACCGCGCGGCGCTGGCCGGCGTCGACTTCGCCACCCTGTACGTCGATCCCGAGGACCTGGAGCGTGTGCGGGAGCACTTCGCGCTGCGCGGCATGGTGCGGGACCGCGAGGTGTGCTTGCGGGTTCGTGATCCACGCGATGGCGAGACGCGGCGGTGGTTCCTGGTCTCGTGGCAGCCGACCCGGGCGGGGGGTCAGCAGGCCATCGTCACCTGGTTCCAGGACATCCATCATCGCCACCTGGCCCATCAGGAGATGGATGATCTGCATGCCGAGCTTCAGTTTCGCATCGAGGAACGGACCCGCGAGCTCGGGGTGGAGATCACCGAGCGCCGTTACGCGGAGGCGGCGCTCAAGGAGGCCAATCAGTTTCTGGAACAGAAGGTGGAGGAGCGCACCCAGGTCCTGAAAAAGGAGATCGAGCAGCGCCGTCGTGCCGAGAAGGCGCGCGAGAAGACGGAAATGGAGCTGCTGGAGATCATCGAGGGAGCGCCCATGGCGGTGGGGATCGCCGATCAGGACGGCCGCTTCCTGTTCTGGAACCCGTTGTTCTTTCGCCTTGGGCGGCAAAAAATGGAGGATAACGGCAAGATCAGCTTCAACCTGGACTTCGAGGACCCCGGCTTGCTGCCCGCCTTGCGCGCGCGCCTGGCGGCGGGGGAAACCATCGAGAATATCGAGGCCCCCTTGCGGGTGGGCGACGATGACTCCCGGTGGGTCATGCTGTCGATGCGCCGTCTCACATTCGAGGGCCAGGCGGCGGTGCTGACGTGGGTCTACGACGTCACCGAGATGAAGCAGCAGGCGGAAGCCCTGGACGAGGCCCGTCAGGCCGCCGAACAGAGCGCGCGGGCCAAGTCGGCGTTCCTGGCCGCCATGAGCCATGAAATCCGCACGCCCATGAACGGTGTCATCACCATGGCCGACATGCTCGGCCAGACGGAGCTGGATGGCAGTCAGCGCCATATGCTCGATGTGGTGACCGATTCGGCGCACTCGCTGCTGACCATCATCGACGAAGTGCTCGACTTCTCCAAGATCGAGGCCGGTCGGGTCACCCTGGAGACCGTCGGTCTGTCGCTGTCCCAGTTGATCGAGGGCGTATCGGACCTGCTGGCACCGCGCGCCGAGCAGAAAGGGCTGGAGATCCTGTGTTCGGTGGCATCGGACCTGCCGGACCATTTCTCCGGTGATGTCAGCCGCTTGCGTCAGGTGCTGATCAATCTGGTGGGCAACGCCATCAAGTTCACCGAGGTCGGCTCTGTCAGAACGATGGTGGCCGCGCTGGACGAGGCGGACGCGCCGCCCCTGCCCGACGACTGGGCCGGGGGCGACGGGTGCGTGTGGCTGCGTTTCTCGGTGGCCGACACCGGGATTGGCATGACGACGGAGCAGATGGAGCACCTGTTCCAGCCGTTCACCCAGGCCGACGACTCCACGCAACGGCGCTTCGGGGGGACGGGGCTGGGTCTCTCCATCAGCCGCGCCCTGACGGAGATGATGGGTGGGCGCATCGGTATCGACAGCACCGTGGGCGAGGGCTCCACCTTCTGGTGCGATGTTCCGCTGACACCGCGGAGCGAGCGGCGCGACCTGGCGCCGCCGCCGTTGGCCGACGCGCGCGTCTTGTTGGTCGGCGATAGCCCGGCGGCCCGGGCGCACATGGCGGATATCCTGTCCTGGGCCGGGGCCACGGCCATGACGGCGGCCGACGGGGATGCCATGAAGGCGGCCATGATGCATGCGATGGTGGCGGGCACGCCTCTCGACGTCATCATCCTGGGCCGTCACGTGGACGATGGTCCAGGGTTGCGGCTGGTGGGAGACGTCCGGCGCATCGGCGAGGCGCAGTCGACGCGTATCCTGGTGATGGTTCCCCGTGGCAATGCCGAAATCAGTCGCGCCGCCGAACAGGCGGGTGTGAGCGCGGTCGTCGGCTGGCCCGTGCACCGGTGGGAGGCCGCCTTGACGGTCGCGGTGGCCATGGGCCGCACGGCACCGGACTCGTTCTCCTCCTGGTCGCGTCGCCAGTCCGATCGCCGCCGGTCCGCCGTTGGTCACTACGAGGCACCGGACCGGGCCTTGGCCGAGCAAGAGGGCTGCGTGCTGCTGGTGGCTGAGGACAACGTCACCAACCAGACCGTGATTCGCATGCTTCTGGACCGGCTGGGGTTGGTGACCGATCTCGCGGCCAATGGGGTCGAGGCGCTGGATCTGTACTATCGGCGGCGCTACGGGTTGGTGCTGACAGACTGTCATATGCCGGAGATGGATGGCTATGGCCTGACGGAGCGCATCCGCACCCTGGAAGCCGGCGGCGACCGCGTGCCCATCGTTGCCCTGACCGCCGACGCCATCACCGGGACGGCCCGCCTGTGCCTGGAACGCGGCATGGATGACTATCTGACCAAGCCGGTGGCCATCGCCGACCTGGAGGCGATGGTGGCCCGCTGGCTTCCTCGGGCCATCGAGCTTCGACGCGCTCAGCCGCCCGGGGCGGTCAGGGCGCACGGGCCGATGCCAGTTGACGCCGTGTCGCCGTCCGCTGTCGTCGGTCAGGCGCCGCCCATGCCGGCGTCCGGGCCGTCGCTCGACACCGAGGCGAACGGAGGTCCGCTGCCGGGGCTGGATAGCGAACCGGAGAGGGGGCCAGGCGGTGATGCGCCAAGGGATACCGAGGAGGCCGCCGCGCCGTCCGGCACCAGCCCGGAAGCAGGGACGGACGAGGACATCGCCACGCTGCCGGTGCTCGACACGGCCTACATGCTGGAGGTCGTTGGGGGCGACCCGACCCTGCTGCAGGGGTTGCTGGAGCAGTTTCTGGAGAGCACCCTCGCTGATGTGACGTCCACCATCGACTTGCTGGAGCAGGGCCGCGGCGAGGATGCCCGCAAGACGGCGCACAGCATCGCCGGCGCGGCCCGCTCGGCGGGGGCGAAGCAACTGGCGGCCCTGGGCAAGGGCCTTCAGGTGGCATTAACGACCGGCGACATGGACACGGCGCTGCGGCTGAAGGAGGCCCTCCGCCCGGCCTTCGATGCCGTGGCGGAGGTGGTGCGGTCCCGGTCAGGCTAGGGCCTGTTGACAATAGGCCCTGGAGCAAATCCCAGGGTGATCGCATTTGGAGACAGGGCGCTCAATCAGCCATTCTCCGTCATCGCGAGGCGAAGCCGAAGCGATCCAGGGCAAAGTGTGTTGACCTCCGCCCCTGGATTGCTTCGGCGCTTCGCACCTCGCAATGACGAGGATGGGTAGATGCGCGCAAGGTAAATGGAACGGCGAGAATTCGATAGCCTGCCATGACTGGGGCGGCTCACCGCACCGTCACGTACTTCAGTTCGAACTGGTTGTCAGCGCGCTGGTGCAGGTCAATGGTCTCCTTCTTCCCCCAGGAGAGCGTCTGCTGGTGCAGCGGGATGTAAGCCCAGTCTTCCTTGACCAGCCGATACGCCTCGCTGATCATCGCCTGTCGCGTCTCGGGGTCGATCTCGCTCTGAATGGCCATGGTCAGTTCGTCGACTCGCGGATTGCAGTAGCCACCCAGGTTAAACTTTCCCAGGCCGTCCTTGCGGCAGGCCATGAGGTCGCGCAACGGATTGTGGGCGTCCAGGGACGAGGGCGTCCATCCCAGCATGTAAAAGCTGGTGTCATAGGCCAGAACCTTGCTGAAGAACTTGCTCTTGGGCTGGGCCAGCAGGTTCACCTTGACGCCGATCTTGGCCAGCATGCCGGCGACCGCCTGGCAGATGGCCTCGTCGTTGACATAGCGGTTGTTGGGGCAGTCCATGCCGGTCTCGAAGCCGTCGGGGTAGCCGGCCTCGGCGAGCAGGGCCTGGGCGCGCTCCGGGTCGAAGGCCGGGCGGTCGTTCAGGCTTTCATCGAACCCGGCGATTTGCGGCCCGATCAGCACCGCCGCCGGATAGCTGTTGCCACGCATGATCTTCTTGCGGATGGCTTCGATATCAATGGCGCGGAAGAACGCCTCGCGCACGCGGATGTCCTGGAACGGGTTGGCGTCCGAGACGCTGCCCTCCAGCATCGTCTCGCGCATCTGGTCCATGCCCAGGAACACGGTGCGGGTCTCTGGGCCGGCCAGCATTTCCACGCCCGGTGCCGCGTCGACCCGGGGCGCGTCCTGCAGGGGCACGGGATAGACCAGGTCCATCTCTCCGGAGAGCAGCGCGGCCACCCGGGTGGCGTCGCTGGCGACGGGGGTGAAGATGGCTTCGGTGATGTTGTGGGTGGCCTTCTCCCACCAGTTGGGATTGGGCACGAAGATCGTCCGCACGTCCGGCTGACGCTCGGTCACCATGAAGGGGCCGGTGCCATTGGCATGGCGGGTGGCGTGGTTTTCCTCGCCAGACTTGACGTTGGCGGGCTCCACCGCGTCGTGTTCCTCGCACCATTCCTTGTCGACAATGTAAAGGTCGGTCATGTCCGACGTGAGGATGGGGTAGGGTGCGGTGGTGACGATGTCCACGGTGTGGTCGTCCACCTTGCGAACCTCGGCGACGGCGGCCACGCGGCTCGACATGTCGGACCCATCGGTTGCGGCGCGCGCCAGCGAGAACACCACGTCGTCCGCGGTGAAGGGGTTGCCGTTGTGGAATGTCACGCCCTGGCGCAGGTGGAACCGCCAGGTGGTGTCATCGAGCACCTCCCAGCGTTCGGCGAGGGCCGGCTCGATGCCCAGGTTCGGGTCGCGGCGCACGAGGCTTTCGAACACGTTGCCCAGGACGCCCAGGGTATGGGTTTCGTTGAGCACGTAGGGCTCGAGGGCCTGGAAGTCCCCCTGGAAGGCCCAGCGGAAGGTCTCGGCGGAGGCCGGGGCGGCGGTACCGCACACCGCGGCGGCAACCAGGCCGGCGGCGAGCAGCGCGGGACCGGAGCGCGGAACGGACATGGACGGGTCCTCCTGGCTTTTCTTTGGGGCTTGGGGGCGGATGTGGCGTGGTGCGCGGCCGCTGGTGGGGCGACGAACGGGACCGGCCATCGGCCATGGCCACCGGTATTATCCGACGTCCGCCATAGGAATGCCACCCCGCCGGTGTCGCCGCGCCGCTTTCCAGATGGGCGCGCGGCGGTGCCTTCACGGGCAATGCGATTGTGCGCTGCGGCGTTGACTCGGCGCGGTGCAAGACGCTACACACGGTCACGGTTCCGCCATGTTCGCGCGTGGCGATCCTGGCCAAGAGAGCGGGTGAACACGAACTGCGGGCGCGGGTGCGTATTCGAAATGAATGACGTGTGCTCGCGCCTCGTTGAGTCTAGACTGATCCGCCTCGCCAGTGAGTCCATGACCATAGCCGACCCGTCCGATCGGGTTCCACGGGAGCCGTCCCTGACGGGTCCCGCCGCTCCATCCGTCGAGGGATCATGCCGATCGCCGCGCCTGACCTGTCCGTCCTTGCCAGCCGGCCACACGGTCCGGTGTCGGGTGCCGTCGCGATGACCCGCCAGCGCCTGCCGCATCTGTCCGCGCCCTGCCGGCGCGCGCCCACCGCATGAGGCCTCCGCCATGCCGTCCCCCTTGCCCCCTCGCGAGCGACCGCTCTCGCCGCATCTCCAGGTCTACCAGCTCTACCGCAAGATCGCGCCGCTGCTATCGATCCTGCATCGCCTGACCGGTGTGGCCCTTTACGTCCTGGGCACCCTGTTCGTGATCGCCTGGCTGGGCGCGGCGGCCTACGGGCCGGGGGCGTTCGCGACGGTACAATGGGTGTTCGCCACGCCGCTGGGGTATCTGGTTCTGTTCGGCTGGACCGTGGTGCTGTTCTATCACCTGGCCAACGGCGTGCGGCACTTGACCTGGGACTCCGGCCGCTGTGTCACCAACGAGGGCGTCCGGAGCACCGGTATTACCATGTTGGCCATGGTGCTCGGGCTGACCGTCGCCGCCTGGGCGGTTGGCCTGATGATGGTTGCGTGAGGAGAGGACAGTCATGAAAACCGGAACCGGCATGCGCTCCGCCCTGGGGCGCGCGCGCGGCCTGGGCGCCGCCGGCGGCGCCGCCCACCATTGGACCAGCCAGCGCTTTTCCGCCGTGGCCCTGGTGCCCCTGGGCCTGTGGTTCGTGTTTGGCGCGGTGATCGGCAACCTGGGCGCCGACCAGGAGGCCATCCGCGCCTGGATGGCCAGTCCCCTCAACGCCACCCTGATGATCCTGTTCGTGGTCAGCGCCTTTCAGCATGGCGCCCTGGGTCTGCAGGTGGTGCTGGAGGATTACGTCCACGGCGCCGCCGCCAAGAACGTGGCCGTGATGGCCAATAAGATGTTTGCCGCCGCTGGCGCGCTGTTCTGCGTCGTCTGCGTGCTCACCCTGGCCCTTGGAGGTTGAGACGGCCCATGTCCTCCCCGCAGATCATCGACCACGATTATGACGTTGTCGTCGTCGGCGCCGGCGGCGCCGGCCTGCGCGCGACCTTCGGCGCCGTGGCCGAGGGCCTGAAGACCGCTTGCGTGACCAAGGTATTCCCCACGCGCTCCCACACCGTGGCCGCTCAGGGCGGTGTTGGCGCGGCGCTCGGCAACATGGCCGAGGACAAGTGGGAATGGCACATGTACGACACCGTCAAGGGATCGGACTGGCTGGGCGACCAGGACGCCATCGAGTACATGTGCCGCGAGGCCATCCCGGCGGTGCACGAACTGGAGCACTTCGGGGTGCCGTTCTCGCGCACCGAGAGCGGGCGGATCTACCAGCGCCCCTTTGGCGGCCACATGCGCAACTTCGGCGAGGCGCCGGTGCAGCGCGCCTGCGCCGCCGCCGACCGCACCGGGCACGCCATCCTGCACACGCTCTATCAGCAGTCGCTGAAGTTCAAGGCACGCTTCTTCATCGAGTACTTCGCCCTCGACCTGATCATGGACGACGAGGGGTGCCGGGGCGTGGTGGCCTGGAACCTGGACGACGGCACCATCCATCGCTTTCGCGCGCATACCACCATCCTGGCGACGGGCGGCTATGGCCGCGCCTATTTCTCGTGTACCTCGGCGCACACGTGCACCGGCGACGGCAACGGCATGGTGGCCCGCGCCGGCCTGCCGCTCCAGGACATGGAGTTCGTGCAGTTCCACCCGACGGGCATCTACGGTGCCGGCTGCCTGATCACAGAGGGCGCGCGCGGCGAGGGCGGCTACCTGACCAATGCCGAGGGCGAGCGCTTCATGGAGCGCTACGCCCCCAACGCGAAGGATCTGGCCAGCCGTGACGTGGTCAGCCGCGCCATGACCGTGGAGGTCCGTGAGGGGCGGGGTGTCGGCAAGGGCAACGACCACATTCACTTGCACCTGGAGCACCTGGGCGCCGATGTTCTCCACGCGCGCCTGCCGGGCATTACCGAGACAGCGCGTATTTTCAGCGGCGTGGACGCCACCCGCGAGCCGATTCCCGTCCTGCCCACCGTGCACTACAACATGGGTGGCATCCCCACCAACTACATGGGCGAGGTGCTGAACCCCACCGAGGACGAGCCCGATCGCGTTGTCCGGGGCCTGATGGCGGTGGGTGAGTGCGCCAGCGTGTCGGTGCACGGCGCCAACCGCCTGGGCACGAACTCGCTGCTGGACCTGGTGGTGTTCGGCCGCGCCGCCGCCAAGCGCTGCGCTCAGTTGATCGAGCCGGACACCCAGCACCGACCGCTGCCGGAGGATTGCGCTGACCGCCCCCTGGCCCGTCTGGAGGACCTGCGCACCGCCAACGGCAGCCGCGTCACCGCCGACATTCGTCTGGACCTGCAGAAAGCCATGCAGAGCGATGCCGCCGTGTTCCGCACCGCCGAAAGCCTGCGGGACGGCTGCCGGAAGGTGGATGCCATCGCCGAGACCGTGGCCGACATCAAGCTCGCCGACCGGTCACTTGTGTTCAACACCGACCTGGCCGAGGCGCTGGAGCTGGACAACCTGCTCGCCTGCGCCAAGGCCACCATCCATGGTGCCGAGGCGCGGCAGGAATCGCGCGGCGCCCATGCCCGCGAGGACTTCCCGGAGCGCGACGACGACACCTGGATGAAGCACACCCTGGCCTGGGTCGCGGACGACGGGGCGGTCACCCTGGGGTATCGCCCGGTGCACACCTACACCCTGACCAAGGATGTGGACTACATCGCGCCCCAGAAGCGGGTGTATTGAGCCGCCCGCCGCCTCTCCGGGCCATGGTGCGCCGCGCGCTGCGCGTGCGAGCGCACCCTAAGGGATCGTCCCTCGACGGACGCAGAACCAAGGATCGACGTCATGGTGGAGTTCGCCCTTCCCCCCAACTCCCGCATTAAGCCGGGCAAGACCTGGCCCGCGCCGGCCGGGGCGAAGAACGTCAAAAACTTCCGCATCTACCGCTGGGACCCGGAGGCGGGTGGCAATCCCACCCTGGACGTCTTCCCCATCGATCTGGACGACTGCGGGCCGATGGTCCTGGACGCGCTGATCAAGATCAAGAACGAGATCGATCCGACGCTGACCTTCCGCCGCTCCTGCCGCGAGGGCATTTGCGGGTCCTGCGCCATGAACATCGATACCGACAACACCCTGGCGTGCCTGAAGCCCATCGCCGAGATCAAGGGGTCGGTGGACATCTACCCGCTGCCGCACATGCC